>JAIOSX010000184.1 GCA_021107345.1 Candidatus Aegiribacteria sp. | reverse complement strand
TGAATCTCTTTCATGTCAGCTGGATAGACATCTCTCTCCTCCAGCGAGAACAGAGGGCCGTACCGCTCCCAGAGTAGTATCTCCGATTTCAATCCGCCGACTCCACCCTGAAACCTGATCTTATGAGAGCTGCTGCGGCAACTCCAGGCATATTCATCCCGCATCTGATGCCGCAGGAAGGACTTTTCTCTTTCAGATATATGAACATCGGGTTGAGAACTGAGGCGTATCTTACCGAAAGCTCAGCACCTCTGATAAATTCATCGGTCACATCTCCTTCAACGTCCCTGAGGATTACCCTTCCTGTTCCGTCAAGAACAGCAAAGCCATCGCCCCCTGATAGAACAGCCGGTTCTCTTGGCGTTGTCAGACCACCGAGCTTTTCAGGGCAGAAGGGTACGCATTTCCCTTCCAGGAGCATCTTTACGAACCTCTCAACGGGTTTTGATCTGCCGTCATACCTGCAGGATATACCGCACAGGCAGGCACTTACCAGTACCCTGTCAGGTATTAAGTGTCGATATAATGCGCCGCTATCCTGAGTTCCTGCAAGGCGCTGATGATTGCACATAGCAGCGCTATGTAATTGAATCAGTAACGCAGCAGGGACTCTGGAGAGCCCGCAGTATGCGACAGATAATGCTTGACAGGGTACTAGGTTAATGCTGTTATTTCCCTTCATCCATTCGTAAAATGCAAGATATTCCTTATATGCCGTTACGGGCTTCGTGGATTAAGTATTGAATATATCAATTTCCGCCGAAATGGCAGGGTTATATCCGAGCAGATATTCATGAGCGGGCGGAGTAGAAAGAAGGATATTTCACGGAGGAAAATAAGAACCGGAGGGAGTATCAGCATCAGAAGATTGCTGAATCGGACCCCTCCCTTAGTATGTAATCCTCCGGATCGACCTGTACGCCGTCAATAAGAACCTCGTAATGAAGATGGGGAGCCACAGATCTTCCAGTTGAGCCTACCCTCGCTATCAGGTCTCCTCTGTTAACCTCCTGCCCAACAACAGTGCAGGCTGCAGAACAATGAGCATACCTTGTGGACATTCTGTCCGAGTGTCTGATAACGATATTCAAGCCCCATCCGCCAGTCCAGCCAACGAAGATAATAACACCATCAGCGGGAGCATATATAGGTGATCCCGCAATACAGGCGAGATCGATTCCTTTATGAATTCGGACAGCACCGGTGAACGGATCTATTCGGGGACCGAAACTGCTTACAAAAATGCCGTCAACGGGCCAGATAGAGGGAATCCTTGCCAGTTCACTATCCTTCCCCATTAAATAGCTGGCAAGGGAATCGTAGGCCATCAGTTCGGCAGCAGCCAGCCTTTCCAGGAGCATGATCTCCATTTCCAGATCATCTATGTACCTGAACATATTATCTCCTGGAGGTTCGCTCATCGGGGCAGTCTGGGGAATAAGAGCTGAAAAATCAAGGTTCAGCCCTGCACCTGCAACAAGAACCTGTTTCTCTCTGGTGGAGATCTCTTCGAGCTGTGATCGGAGGTTGTTGACGCGTTCCGACAGTTGATACAGCTCTCCACGGAAAAGTGTCAATTCGTTACGCCTGTTACCAATGAACTGTGTTTTTTCGTTTATTCTGCCTATATGAAAGAACAGAGCAGCTATCCCGGTAAGAAACAACGCTGAACAGAGGATCATCAGCCTTAATCGGCGTGAAGTAAGTAAGAACCTCCTGCCGATCTTGCTGGATCTATGTGGAATCCAGTGTATGGTACCTATTGGCATAGAAGAACCCGTTCTCCTATTTCAGGTAAAGCAGCAGGTTCTTGCTGTCGGTTTTATCGTTGAGTTTGGAAATAGCCCTGTTTTTCAGCTGACGTACCCTCTCGCGGCTTATACCCATTGTTCTTCCGATCTCCGCAAGGGTATGTCTTCTATCAGTGTTAATTCCGAAGAACAGCTGGATTATCGTTCTTTCGCGCTGGTCAAGGATATCCAGCATTCCCGCTACACTTCTTTTCATGGCTGTCTGTACTACAGCTTCATCGGGTGGTACATCGTCGTCATCGGAGATCATCTCCTGGAAAGTCTTGTCACTGCCTTCGTATACAGGGCTGTCAAGTGAAAGGTGCGTACTGTGTATCGACATCATTCCCTCAACATCACCTCTGGATACATCAAGCTCATCAGCAATTTCATTTGTAGATGGATTTCTGCCGAGAGAATGACCAAGTTCTCTTGCAGCACGGCCCATTTTATAGAGTTCCCCAACACGATTCAAAGGAAGGCGGACTATTCTTGACTGCTCTGCAAGAGCCTGAAGAATCGCCTGCCTTATCCACCATACCGCATATGTGATAAAGCGGCATCCTTTGCTCTCATCGAATCCCTTTGCAGCCCTTATTAGCCCTACATTCCCTTCATTGATAAGATCTTCCAGCGCAACACCCTGATTCGCGTACTGCTTCGCAATGCTGACTACGAATCTAAGATTTGCCTCTGTAAGTTCGTTCAGGGCTTCCTGTTCTCCTGCGCGTATTCGTTTGGCAAGGGAAGCTTCCTCCGCAGATGATAGCGTCTCCTTACATCCGATTTCTCTAAGGTACAGTTCCAGTGACCTTCCTTCTGTGCGCTTTGTCGCCAAAAGAGCCGCCTTTCGTGTGCTATGAACAACCTCATATGTTATAATTCGGTAAATGATAGAAGGTTCCTGCCAAAATTCAGATTAATGCGTAGATGCCTAATCTGTCAAGGGGTTGACAATTGTCAACCCCTGTTATTGCAGGTCATTGATATTCATTCTTATACAATACTGTAAAAGCTGAATTCAATAAGAAATCGGCATTTTTCAGAAATATCTGTCAAGTGCTCGTCAAGTCCTCTGCGGAGTTGACTCGTCAAGGGAATGGTGGATTATGGACTGGAGCAGATTTCCGAGAGAGAAGACTGGCTGCATCCTTTGCGGTTCCATTTCTTCTCGTTTACTCAGCGTACAGAAAACATGGCCGGTTGTGAGATGCACTGAATGCGGTCTCGTATACCTCTCCGAGAGACCAGCTGAAAAGGTACTTGCCAATATGTACAACAGAGCCTATTACGAAGATGGAGATGTTGGATATAAAGATTACCTGCAGACATTTGACAAATACCATGACACATTCATGAAGATCTTCAACAGACGACACAGGGATCTTCTTCGTCATGCCAGGGGAAAGCGGCTTCTTGAGATCGGCTGTGCTTACGGTTTTCTTCTGAATTATCTTGACGAAAGAGGATGGGAAGTGCAGGGCATTGAAATAAGCCCTCTCTCTTCTGAATATGCGAGGAATGAGCTCGGGCTTAATGTGCATACGGGAAGTGTTGAGTCTGCTGACCTCAAAGAACACTCTTTCGATGTAATTCTTCTTCTGGATGTGCTTGAGCATCTTCACAGGCCCTGTGATATACTCAGGCGGATCAGGGAACTCCTCTCTCCTGAGGGCATACTGGTAGTTCAATGCCCCTGGGAACTCTACCACTGGGAGGAGATCACCGAAGCAATCATAAAAGGCAAAAGGCCCGGCACCATCAAACCCGATGCAGTTCCTACCCACCTTTACTTCTTTCAACCCCGAACCCTTGATGCGATTCTTGAAAAAGGTGGATTTAAAATATGTGCCAGGCAATCAGGTAATTACGGTTCTATAAGAAGGCTGGTTAAACCACCCGAGGTGAACAGAGGAAATTTGATAGAGCGTTCCTGCCGGTTCGTTTACTTCCGCCTTGGCCTGCAGCGTTTTCTATACTATGCATCAAGACTGGTTCATCTCGGAAACGGAATGATAAGGTACGCCATTCCAGGCGAAGATGGACAGCAATGAAAGCCATGCTGCTGTGCGCAGGTTTAGGAACCAGGCTTTCGCCTCTTACGGATTCTGTTCCTAAACCTCTGGTGAGAATCACAGGTTTTACTCTTATCCATGATACACTTCTTCACCTTGTGCAGCAGGGAGTCGATACAGTTGTTGTAAACGGCTCATGGATGGCAGATATGATCGAGGATTATCTTGAAAACACTGACCTGCCCTTGAAAATCATATTCCAGAGAGAAGAAGAACCCCTTGGAACAGCCGGAGCGGTCAGGGAAGCCCTTCCATTCCTGGGTAAGGAATTCCTGGTTGTATACGGTGATAATCTCACCAGGCAGCCTGTCTCTCCTCTTATGGATCTTCATCGCAGGCTGGATTCAGAGGTAACCATTGCCCTCGCTCCAACCGGAGAACCTTCAAGTAAAGGTATAGTCCTTACCGAACCCATGGGAAGGGTATCATGTTTTCGTGAAAAACCTCCCGATGAAGTCGCTGAATCAAATCTTGCCAACTCGGGATTATACATCTGCAGAAGATCAGCGGTTGAACATCTGCATGAAGGAGAATTCTCGGATTTCGGGATGGATATATTCCCCATGCTTCTTGGCAAAGGAAGGATTCTGGCTGCGGATACCCCGGGCGGGTACATAAGGGATATCGGAACAGGAAAAAGCTATCTTCTGGCCTGTCACGATGTTCTTTCCGGCAGGCTAACCCCGTATACAGGTAACAGTAACACCAAGAACGGCATATTGATAGAGAACACTCAATCCTACGAAGATATTGAACTCAGAGGTACATTCTGGGCGGAAAACGGAGCACATATTTCAAAAGGTTGCTCTCTTGAGAATAGTGTTGTACTATCCGGTGCTGTCATCGGTAGTGATTGCGCATTGAAGAATACACTTGTAATGCCTGGAACAGAAATACCTGAAGGTACAATCGCTGATGATAAATACCTGAAAGTTTTCTGATTGGAGAACGCATGCAGAAAGAAATAAGCACATATTTTAATCAAATAAATGCTCTTGCTATGAAAATTCCATGTAAGAGTATAGAAGAGCTGGGCATAATCATATTCGAAGCCTACAAAAATGGCAGAAGGATTTTTGTTTTCGGTAACGGAGGAGGATCTGCTACTTCCAGTCATTTCGTCTGCGACCTTGCAAAGGGTACTGCAACACCGGGTAAACCCAGACTGAAGGCTATCAGTCTTTCCGATAATGTACCCCTGATAACTGCATGGGCAAATGATACAGATTACACAAATACATTCGGTGAACAGCTGAAAAACCTTGTTGAGGAAGGAGATGTAGTTATTGGCCTTTCCGGAAGCGGAATGAGTCCTAATGTCATAAATGCTTTCAGGGTAGCCAACAGAGCCGGCGCGATTTCAGTACTTCTTTCCGGTTATAGCGGTGGAGAAGCCGCTCCTGTAGCGGATAAATCAATAATAGTCCCCAGCGAGGATATGCAGCACATCGAAGATATTCATCTTATGCTGTGTCATATAGTATTCAAAATGGTACGCAACAGAATAAGGGAAATCAATCTATATCAGGAATAATCCTGACTTCTGAAGATCTTTTCTCCATCGGCCAGATACTGATTCAGGGCATCGCTGAAAATATCGGGATCCCTTTCACTGTCTTCGGGAAACCTGCTCTTCCATAAATCCCATGATTTCTGTATTTCCTGGTTCATTACCTCGGGAAGATTTCCGTCTTTCCTGGCTTCATCTATCAATTCCCGATTATAGATAAGAATATCACTTGCCAGTACTCTCGCGAATCTTGCAGCCCTCTGCTCTTCACTGTCTTCATCAATGGATATGTCTGCAGTTCCATCCTTTATGTCCTTTGGAGGGCTAATAATAAAAATCTCCGAACATTTCCTGCATCGAAATCGTTTAGGTGAATCTCCAATTTTATTTTCGGGTATATTATACTTACTATCACAATTAGGACAGTTGACAATCATGTATCATACCTCCTGCGCAGGAATCTTTTCAATCTGTTCACACCTTCCCGAATTTCAGCGTCAGACGCTGCAAAAGATAACCTAATATATCCTTCAGCTCCAAAAGCGGAACCCGGTATTACCGCCAGTCCTTCTTCCTCAAGAAGCTCACTGCAGAATCCTGCAGTGTCGGTTTCAGCAACCAACCGGGGAAATACGTAAAATGCCCCTTCGGGTCTCTCAAATTGTATGTTATCTATATTCGAAAGTAAAGAGCATATCAAGTCCCTTCTTTTTATGAAGGAACAGTACATTTCATTTTTTTCTTTATCAGCCTTGCCTTCAACAGCTGCCAGGGCCGCCCACTGAGATATGAAACAGGGGTTTGATGTAGAATGTGCCTGAAGCATGCCGGAGAGTCTTGACCATTCGATGTTTGCAAGTGAGTAGCCAATCCGCCATCCCGTCATGGCAAAAGTCTTTGATACACCTGATACAACTGCCGTTCTCTCATTGAGTTCCGGTCTGTGATCAAGAATGTGGGGCGCTTTTCCGTCAGTGTAGACGAGATCTTCATAAATATCATCCGAGATGACCCACATATCCGTGTCAGCAATGGCATCTGCGATACTGTTCATCTCGTTATCGGACGGGACGTATCCTGATGGATTGGAGGGGTAGTTAATAAGCAGGCCGACTGCACCGTTATCTGCTGCTTTAATTATTTCTTCAGGATTAATGCACTTCTCCGGTAAAACGGGTATTCCACCGGAAGCCTTGACCATTTCAGGATAACTGACCCAATATGGTCTTGGAAGAAGTACTCTGTCTCCGGGATTCACTGCCGATCTTATAAGATTTGCCAGATTATGCTTGGCGCCGCAACTTACAACTACGTTCTCAGCTTTCCATTCGATATTCCTTCTGGTGGAATAGCTTTCTGCCACAGCTTCTTTCAGCTCACGAATACCTGTACTTGCGGTGTATCCGGTTTTTCCATCCTGTATCGCTTTTATCCCGGCTTCGGCAATAGGAACCGGTGTAGGAAAATCAGGTTGGCCTGCGGTCAGTGATACGATATCCCTTCCCGATTTCTTCAGTTCCTTTGCTTTTGCACTTAACTGCAGTGTCGCAGAAGGTGACAGTGACATTATAGTTCTTGAGTATTTCATACATCATCCGTTTCCGGTGTCAGCTGCATAGCATAATGTTTTTCAAGTGCTTTTCTTACGCTGTCTGTAACCACAGTGGAAAGATCTCCACTGTACCTCGCGATCTCTTTTACAAGTGTAGAAGAGAGGTACATATTGTCCTCCGACGGCATAAGATAAAGCCCTGTTATCTCAGGTGCCAGTCTTCTGTTCATCAGCTGCATCTGGAACTCGTATTCAAAATCGGAATTGGCCCGGAGACCTCTTATGAAAGCATGATAATTCTTCTTCTTCATGTATTCAACCAGCAGGGAATCAAATGAAGATACTTCAATCCCTTGCAGACCTCTCTCCACCAGTGATTCCCTGATTAATCTTACCCTCTCTTCAGCCGAAAAGCAAAGTGATTTGAAAGACCGGGTTACCACTGCGACTTCTATTTCGGTGAAAATGTCGGCTGCCCTCCTGATTATATCAAGGTGTCCGAGAGTTACAGGATCGAATGTACCGGGATAGATAATTCTCATCATGCTTCCTTCATTATCTTCCAGCACAGGTATGTGTCTCCGTACTTTCTTTTCTTCCAGCCATCCTGCATCATGTTTTCATCTCCGCATTCAACGAAAACCATTCCATTCATCGAAAGTATACCGCTCCAGTCCATACTGTCTGTCCATTCATAGAGCCTGCGGTATCTGTATGGAGGATCGATGTATACAATATCAGGTACGGAATCTGTTGTTTTAATATAATCATTCATGTTACCGGTAATGACTGCTGCATCTGCCAACGCGTTGTGTTCTTTGAGGAAAGCTCTGATAAAGGATGTCGAACGGGGATTTCTGTCAACGAAAGCACAATAGGATGCCCCCCAGCTCAAAGCTTCAAGACCAACTGCCCCGGTTCCGGCACAGAGGTCCCATACAACAGCGGAATCGATAAGATTTCTTCCTGCAATATCAAGGACGGCACCCCTGAGAAACGACGAAGTGGGTCTGCATAGTTTAGGCGAAGGGCGGAGAATGTGTCCCTTCCACTTTCCCCGCCCCAGTCTGATCACTCTGGCCTTTTATTAGTAAGGCCTGATAATATGTGGAGTAACGAATATAACAAGCTCTGTACTTTCTTCACGTTCGGAATTGTAGGAGAAAAGCAGATCACCGAGCAGGGGAATACTTCCCAGTATCGGGATGGCTCTTCTTACAGTTGTATGTTTGCTCCTCATAATTCCACCGATAACAGCTGTAGCACCATCGTCTATCATGAGGGTTGTATTGGCGCTTTGAGTGAGGATTATTGGCTGCTGCGCCGAAGTTGCCTCTCCAGAAAGTTCACTTACGACAGGATTGAGCTCCAGAGTTACGTTGTTATCAGCATTGATATGAGGTGTAACGATCAGCTCAACACCAACCTGATACATCTGTATGTAAATGTTTCCGCTCGGATCCATCAGGGTCAGCGGAATTTCCTTTCCGGACATAACTGTACCGGTCATGTTATCAATTATTGCTATTCTGGGCTCAGAAAGTATATGTGCATGATTCTGGGATTCGAGCATCGTAATAACTGCGTTCACATCGAACATACTGGTGATGGTAGCGAATGAGATAGAGCCTGACGGATCTCCCACTGCAAGACCATTTGAACTCATACCTCCCTGCACCAGATGGTTTGACCTGGTAAGGTTCCCGAGGGACCAGTCAATACCCATTTCGTTTGCGTAGCTCGCATCGATCTCAACCAGTTTCGCTTCTATCATTACCTGTGCTGTCGGACTGTCCAGAATGGGCAGCAGTCTGCCTACTTCCTCGAGTTTGTACGGTATATCCGTGATGATGAGAGAGTTGGTTCTGTCGTCAATAGAGATCTGACCTCTTTCGGAAAGAGCTGTATTCAGAGCGCCGCTCAGGCTTAACGCAGTAGCATATCTGATTACGTATATTTCGGTCTGGAGATCCTGAAGGTTCTCTCTGTCATGACGGGTTGAAGCCATCTGGTTTATTTCGCCATAGAACTCGTCCCTTGGCAATACCCTCAGAACATTACCCTGCATGCTGGCAACCAGTCCCTGAGAGTTCAGAATCGCTGTCAGTGCATCCCTCCAGCCAACATTCTGCAACCGGGCGGTAACCGAAGAGGAGTAATCTTCCGGAAGTATGATGTTCATTCCGCATACATCTGAAATTGCCCTCATAACGGTTCTTATGCTTGCATCAACAACATCGATGGTTATCCTTCTGCCGCCGGTCCCTGACCACTCCACCGGAAATCCGTCTTGTATCTGACGATCTGTCTCACTTATACGGATTCCCCTTGTTGAGGTTGCGTCAGACTGACCGGAAAGAGAAGAGTAATCCGGTGCTGATAGTGGTGCTACATCTCCGCCTGTTACTACAGGCACAACGTATTCAGAAGTGGCTGACCATGCGGAAAAGGGTATACCTGTCGGGTCAGTCTGAATTTCAAGAACGAGTTGATTCCCATCAAGTGACGCACTGTAGTTGATAAGCTCACCATTAACATCGATGATAATCCTTACAATTCCGTCCGGCGGAGCTTTGTACTGACTCGTTCTTATTGATAGAACTCCTCCTCTGTTAACGGAAAAATCCATAGATGGCAGCGAATGTACCGCATCGCCAATATCAAGAACTATTCTCATAGGATCAGTCAGCAGGAACCTTTCGTACGAGATTCCATCATCAGCAGCAATTGTAACCAGAGTCACGTCACCGCTGGGTACTACCGAGATATCGGTAATTCTGTAAGCCGCAGCTGGTAAAGCCAGCAGCAGCAGGAGACTACATACTGTTAACAGACGCATCACAGACCACCTTCTTCATGTAAACGCAAAGAATAAATGGTGGGGATTGTGGTCTCCCCTCCACCTCTTGCGCTATAATCAACAATAACATCCTGAATTACAATGACTTCATTACTAGTAATCTCGGCAACATGGGAATTTTTAGCAAGAACAGTACTTTCGTAAAGAATGTATGATACACCCATTCCGTCTTCTACCATGGCCTGATCACCACCGACAGGATCAAGTGTTATTCCGACCAGTCTGAATTCCTCGACAGATATGGTTTCGAGATTCCTCCTTGCGTCCATTCCTTCGGATGAGAATTCGGTAAACGGGTCGGGCCTGATGGAAACAGATTCATAAATCCTGAATGTTCCTCCACCTGCCATTATTATATCGTTCACAGACTCCGCTGAACCCTGCATCCCGCTCGGGTTCTGCCCGGCCATAGAACAGGATACACGCTGCGTATCGTAATAAGGGAGACTGGTTTCAACTGAGCCCAGGCCGGTGTAAACCGTTATTCCAAGGTCGTCAATTGCCCATACAGGCTCCTGGAAACATTCCATTGCGAACAATCTTACTGGCTCAAATGAAGGAGCATCAGCGATAATCTCCCCCGGAGACATGACTGTTGAGATACCGTTCTCTGCCAGCACAAGGCCACCATCATACAGACGGCCGTCTGAATGATAATTCCATTCACCCGGTGAGGTTCTTACAAAAACAGTATCGTTGAAACCTATGAACAGAATGTTGTCGGATGAAGCCAGTATATCTCCATCGGGGGAATCCTCGAACTGCCACAGGGCAACCGAAGGATCGAACAGCGCAAGGCCACCTCCCTCAAGCCTGAATATCCAGTCCGGTCCTATCCGCTGAAGATCACCCCTGGGATTCAGGTCTTCAGGAAAGGAGTATACTGTGAAGGCATCTTCCTCCCTGATAGCCAAATCTCCATTCGTACCAAGAACTGCGATATCATTATTGCTGATCTCAAGCTCCATCGGGGAGAAACCATCCGGGAGTGATTCTGAAATTGCCTCGCAGCTGTTATAGTTGAATACAAGATATTCACTATCAGTAACGAATGCGGGAGTTTCTCCTTTCATGTCGAAATCAAGAATATTGCTGATATCTTCCAGGCAGTAGGCTTTCCATCTTCCGTCCATTCTGCTGAACCGCAGGAGAGTGCCCCCTTCGAAAAGCAGCCAGGCATTATCTTCCCCTGCTTCGGCCATTATTGGAGGAGCCTGCGAAAGAGTTATTTCTATCCAGCCGTACACATCGGAACCGGATACCACAGTTATGGATACTCCTGGATGATCAACCGCTGCAGTTGTTTCATCTGTACTATTACCACAGCCGAAAGCCAGGAATACTGCTGCTGCCAGAAGGGCTGTATAAGTTAATTTTAAGATACTCATCTCTTATGCCCCCTTCCCTATGGCTGCACGAAGGCTGAAATCGTGAAATTAGCCTCCATATTATCGTAGCTTCCGTCGGAAGCTTTCTTCTGTATCACATTCAGATCAGTAACCGAAGTTATCATCATCTGCTGAGTCAACTGATCAAGGAAAACACCAAGTCTATGGAAACGTCCAGTGAGTTGCATCTGCCATCCATAAACAAGGAAATCCCCCTGAGTAGCGGGGGGCAGCGGAATGAGAGAATAAATCTGCAAACCGCTGTTCTCCGCATTTTCCGTCAGTATATCCAGTATTTCATCCTGATCGTAGCTTCTGGGGAGATATCTATCAAGTTCTGCAAGCTGCTGAGTAAGGCGGTTTATCTCCTGCTCGGTTATTGCCATATCTGATGCGGTTCCCGATTGGAGTGAACTTAGTTCGGCCCTTTTCATATTCAGGTTCTGTTCAGCCTGCTCGATTCTCATCTTGATTTCTGAAGAGATCTCCCTTGGATACATGTATATCAGTGCTACAACAAGAAGAATACCGACTATTAAGATGTAGAACCTGGGGTCTCTGAGATAGGCATTCATACCAAACCCCCTATGTATTCTGTCTGATTGAATAGTAACGAGTATTTCATCTTCATTACCTGCCACCGGATTTGGCTGGTTTGAACATGTCCAGGTTTATGTCATACATCCTTAGTGTATCACCACCAAAGACGGTGAATTCAAACGCTTCATCTCCACCGTAGTAGTAGATATTATCACCAATATCAAATGCCTTAACTCCGAATGTTATACTTCCCGAAGTTCCGCCTTCTTTCATCTCGGGATAGAACTGGATCTCAATCCAGAATAAACCATTCACATTTGTTTGAGTGACATGTGTTTCCTGATAATTTTCTGACGTAGTTGCTACACCAATGCCTTCTGCTCCTGTATTTTCCGTTGTATCAGTATAAATGAACCCTGTTATATAAACCCGGGTTTTGTCCATCCCCACCGGGTTACATCCTGCAACTGCCAGTACAACCAGCAGACTTAAAACTGAAATCGCAAATATCTTCATGATTCCTCCCCTGTATTATCAGGACGATCCTCAGTAATATCGAGTTCTTCAACAGCTTCCATCATTCCCCTTTCATCACTGGCAAACTCTGCCACCAGCGAAGACAGGGCAAAGGGGTTCACTCCAATGATCATATCAAAATTGTATCTTCTGCTTCCGGTTCTGCTTGCCTCGGAAGCCAGTGTATATGTTTGTCCGTAATCATCAAGAGTGAACAGCGGAGTTCTTCCATCGGGCATGATTTCCACCAGATCTCGCTGGAATTCAATTATGTCACCCCAGGTTTTGGCGACTCCTGAAATAAACACTTCCGTCGGACTAACTCTAAGACTGGTAAGGTAAATACCCTTATCTGTCCTGGTACCCGGAGTTATTACTTCGGGATAGATTGCCCTGCAGAGATACTCGATAACGTAAACTGAATATTTCTGATTCAGTGAAAGATCAAGAATCTGCTGCCGTTTCCTCTCTACAGCTGCACTCAGCCTGCTGGCCTCAGCCTGCTGATCCATCTGAATACCCAGCTGAGCAATCTGTTCCTGAACCTCCTGAATCTCTGCGTTTACCTCAACCTCATGTTCTTTGAGATCCTGATAGTCCATATAGGCGATAACTCCGCCTGCGATAAGACCGATGAATGGCAATATGCACAGTACTGTAAGGATGGCTGTCGGCTTGGCTTCTGTTGGCGCACTCGATGGTTTTCTTTTCCTGCCTTCAGGCTCCTCAAGTATATTGATGTCAACCATGCATGGTTCATAACCTCTAAGTGCAAGGCCGGTACATACTGCAAGTACAGCGCCTATCGAATCCAGTTCACTGTCGATAATAACATCTTCAGGTATTGTGATGTTTCTGAAGGGCTGAAAGTGCTCTACCGGGAGGCCATGCTGTTCACTAAGTATTGTAGCCAGACCAGGCATAAGCGAGCATCCCCCGCTTATGTACATCTTGTCTATTCTGGCATTTTCACCGGATGCCTGATAGGTAATGAATGATCTTCTTATACTCGTTGACAGCTCCTCAATAACCCTGCCGATGGCAGTATGGACTTCATCGGATGATATACCATCCGGAACGTTGCCCTTGAGTACCCCGAGTGCAACTTCATATTCAAGCCCCAGTGTTCTCTGAAGGGCTTCAACGAACCTTGTGCCGCCAATTGACAGATCACGGTTGAAGCTTGGAAGACCATTTCTGACGACAACCATGTTCGTCACTTCGGCACCTATGTTGAGTATTGTTATACATTCATCACCGCTGGGTTTGTACGCATGCTGATAAGCTCTCTGAAGTGAGAACTGCTCAAGCTCGATAACAGCAGGCTTAAAACCTGCTCCCTGCAGAATACCCCTGTGCAGATCTACAACTTCCTTCTTGGCTGCAACCAGAAGGACTTCCATCTGTCCGGGAGAGATCTCAGGATTGATAATCTTGAAATCAAGGCTGACCTCATCTATCCTGAATGGAATATGCTGCTCGGCTTCCCATTGAATAGCCTGACGGGCATCCT
>JAIOSX010000103.1 GCA_021107345.1 Candidatus Aegiribacteria sp. | reverse complement strand
ATATAAGGTATACTCTATAGAAAATGGTACTGTGATAGATCATATTCCAACCCCTCTTGCTCTGAAAGTAGTACGTATACTGGGGCTGGAGAATGAAGGAATAATGACGATAGGGATCGGCTTCCACTCTGAGAAACACCCTTGCGGTAAGGACATTCTGAAAATAGAAAACCGCGAACTTTCCTATGAAGAAACAGATAAGATAGCTCTTATCGCCCCCGATGCCACCATCAATATTATCAAGAACGGAGAAGTAGCAGAAAAGCGGCGGATCACTCTGCCCTCGGAAGTCAGAGATATACTGTCCTGCCCCAATCCCAACTGTGCCACCAACAAACTGGGAGCCATGAAACACTTCCTGCTGGAGAACAAAGAGACAGTTACATACAGATGCGTGTACTGTGAAAGAGCCACAGTTGTAAATGCGGATATGCTTACAACAAAATAAGATACATCAGAATCGCTAATCGAATATAGCTGAAAATCAAATGTCCTGTTGCTCAGCCATAGAATTCCTGTTCAATTCAGGTTACAGAAATCTGCCCTTTATGTTTTCCATGGCATTTTCACATGCCTTGACAAGTGCATACTTGGTTGGTGCGGTGGTAAGAAGGGGATGCGTTCCTGTCTGAAAGGACAAAAGCTCATAGACTGTAACGTATTTCTGAATTGCAAGGCTGATAATATTTATCATCTCACCCACGGATTTACCACCGTAGATCTCTCCACCGATTATCCCACCATTTTCAGGGGAAACGATTATCTTGATGATTATCTTCTTCGCACCAGGGAGTGAACCGGGATGACGGTCGATATCTTCGAATCTTCCTATCACGTATTCCACGTTCGCTTCCCTGGCTGTCTGTTCAATCGCTCCTGCAGACGCGAATACATACCCGTCAAGTTCTGTGGAAAATACCGACAGTATTCCTGCGAAGGAGTGGAGCAGATTGATACTGAAGAGGTTGTAACCCAGTACTCTGGCCTCTGCCGTAGCTGTTGAGGCAAGCATTATATTGTCTGTTCTACCCGTTATGAAACCGGAAGTCTGGGCGCAGTCTCCAATCGCGTAAATATCTTTCTCTTCGGTACGCATGTACCTGTCAACCCTTATGGTTCTGTTGCTGGTCAACTGAAAACCAGCCTTCTCAGCGAGCTCGGTTCGAGGTTCGTATCCAATTGCCGAAAATACAAGGTCAGCTTTGATTAATCTGCCGTCCTCCAGCATCACTGATTCAACTTTACCACCACTGCCATGCAGCTCCTTGACAGTACAGCCAGTCAATACATTTACTCCGGCATTCCTGAGATGTTCATCGGCAAGGGCTGCAAAATCTACCGAGAAGGCTCGGTACAAGCAGTGATTTTCCCTTTCGACCAGCGTTACGTTCTTGTCCCTGTGTTTTGCAAGCTGTTCAGCAACTTCGGCGCCTATGAATCCTCCTCCGATAACTACGATATTCACTGCGGTTCCTATCCGCTCAATAAGACCATTGATATAGCTGAAGCTTTTCTTGATGTATTCAACATTCTCCAGATCGTAACCCTTGATAAACGTTGGTACAGTGGGAATTGAGCCGGTCGCAAAAATAAGCTTTCCGTATGAAAAGCTCTTGCCGGACTCTGTCTGCAGGGTCTTGTCCTGGATATCAATATTGGTTACAGTATCGACGAGAACCTCACCACCAACGTTTACAAAGGGTGCAGGCCCCATGAGATTCTGTGAGATATCGTCAAGATCATGAAAAATGTAGGGGATTCCGCATGGAACAAGGCCCTTTTCCTCTTCCATTATCATGAGAAATGATTTTTCAGAGTTCTGTTTTTTAGCAGTGATGCCTGCAACTATTCCGGAAGGGCCGGCTCCTATGATAATTACATCGTATGATTTCATAATATCTCCATCTAACAGTTAATATATTGGGTAATACTTGAATACTCATGCATGATACACATCAGCATCGGTAAAATATATTCTGTCTGACCCCTTTGAACCAGTCAAAGCAATTCATACAACATATAACTCCTATTATTCAAAAAAGCGTATGTGATTCACCTGCCACCGCTAAGCCCCGAATAAGAAGCATAATAAGCAATACATCGTACAGGAAAACCATCTAAGCAGGAAAGGACGAGATCCCTGGAATACCCGGACCCCTGGATGGCCTTCTTCCCGTCATTCTCCTGGATGCTTATGTTGACGGTTATTCCCTTCACATAGCCAATGAGACCATTCTGGGTCCGGGTGGTAATGTATCAGCTTTCACACAGTAAGAGCTGAAGGATTCAAACCTGCCCTGGTGATCTTAGATTAAGATATCTGTCCCGTTCGCTGAAAACGCAGCCACAGTAAGGCTGCCTGTACATTTCAGCTTCACGCGAAATCCGAATGGATTCTCTGTAGAACTCCCTGAAGTCTCTGTATATGAAACGTACGCCGCTTTTCTGAGAAGCCACATTCCCGGCTTCCATTATGAATGATTGATTCTGGTAGGGGCTTACGGAAAGAGTTGTGGAGAAATTCTCAATTCCAAGTTCTGCCGCTTTATCGGCTGTTGCTGTAAGCCTGTCCTTAAAACAGGCGAAGCATCTGTTTTCAGCATCCAGAAGCATCCTGATATTCTCTTCCAGCGGGTATTCTCCATCGATCTCAAGACGGATATCCTTTGAATCTGCATATTCGGAAAGTGCCTTGAGTCGTCTCTCTCTCTCCTTCCAGGGGTGTATGTTAGGATTGTAAAAGAAGGCAGTGATTACGAATCCCTCCCGTTGAAGCTGCTCACAGACAACTGTCATGCATGGACCGCAGCATGCATGAAGTAGAAGAGTTCTGGATGTCTTCAAAGAGGAAGCTCTTCCTGACTGCCGCGTTTCAGGCCCAGATGACGGTAGGCCTTCAGTGTTGTCATTCTGCCCCTGCTTGTCCGGTTAAGAAACCCTGATATCAGCAGATACGGCTCCACAACATCGATCAGCGTATCCTTCTCTTCGTTAAGTGTTGCTGCCAGAGCCGCTACTCCTACCGGACCACCTGTATACTGTTTTATTATGACACTGAGGTACTTTATGTCCAGATTGTCCAGCCCCGCTTCGTCTACACCATGTATATCCATGGCTTCAACGGCAACATCTTCGGTGACCACACCCTTACCTTCAACCTGGGCAAAATCCCTTGCCCTCTTTAAAAGCCTGTTGCAGATCCTGGGTGTGCCCCGCGACCGTAGGGCGATAGTTTCAGCTCCACCTTCGGTTATCTCAAGGTTCAGGATGCGGGAAGATCTTCTTACTATTT
>JAIOSX010000127.1 GCA_021107345.1 Candidatus Aegiribacteria sp. | reverse complement strand
TCCATTATGCGGTGATGCTGCTTCCCTATCGCGCTCAGCGTCTTTTCATCGATTGAAAAACCAAGGCGGCAGGCGAAGCGGAATGCCCGAAGCATGCGAAGTGGATCTTCGCGGAAGGTCTCTTCCGGGCTCAGTGGAGTCCTGATGACTCCTTCCTTAAGATCCTTCCGGCCCCCAAGGGGATCAATAATGTTGCCCTTTTCGTCCATGGCCATGGCATTTACGGTAAAGTCACGCCTTACAAGGTCCTCTTCCAGGTTTCTGCCGAAGACAACATCGGGATGGCGGGAACCCTTGCGGTAACTCTCCCTGCTCCTGTACGTGGTTATCTGGACTTCTTCCGGACCCGAATCGGTGTTTATGATAGCAGCTATGGTACCGAATTCCATTCCGATAGGAATAGCCCGGAAGCCTCTCGATTCGAGTATGTCCTTCGTAACTTCGGGCCTTGCACTTGTGGCGAAATCGTAGTCTCTGGTTTCCCGGTCAAGCAGCCGATCCCTTACATAACCGCCTACAAGATACAGTTCTACCCCTTTTTCACGGAAAAGACTGAAAAGCGCCTCAAGCAATTGCCCTCACCCCAATCTTGAACTGATACTTGATTTCTTCATACCGGCTATCCGGATTATACGAAAAATGTTTATCTTCCGTAGAACATGACAGGAGAGAATTTGACAGTACCTGCAACAGCATGGAAACAGATCAGGGAAGCAGCGGGAGTCAGCTTCATCCTTTTCCGGATAATGGTGCCTGTTGTTATCGCTGTTAAAATCCTCAGCGAGCTGGGTCTGGTAAAACACATAGCAGCGGTCTTCGCACCCTTAATGAGCTTGGTGGGCCTGCCCGGCGAGATGGGGCTGGTATGGGCGACCGCTGTTGTCACCAATATGTACGGCGGGATTGTCATATTCGCCTCAATCGCCCCCGGTCTTCATATGTCAACAGCCCAGATAACTGTTATAGCCTGCATGATCCTTGTTGCTCACTCCATGCCGGTCGAGACCACCATCGCCAGAAAGACAGGGGTACGGATACGCTTCATGATTCCTTTCAGGCTGCTGTGCGCGTTTCTTTTAGGTTTCATCCTTAACAGTATTTACACGCTGGGAGGTTTTCTTCAGGAGGAGGGACGTATCCTCTGGGAAGCCTCACCCGGCAATGACAATCACGGTTCATGGGCTCTCTCGCAACTGCAGAACCTGGTGACCATATTCCTTATAGTACTTGTGCTCATCATCCTTATGAAAATCCTTGACAGGCTCGGCATAACCAGGTTCATGAACAGGATACTTGAACCTGTTCTGACTTCAATGGGTATAGGCAAATCCGCCAGCACCGTAACCATACTAGGCATGGTTCTTGGTATTTCCTACGGAGGCGGGCTGATCATCAGGGATGTTAATTCCGGGAAACTCTCCAGCAGAGATGTTTTCTTCTCCATATCCTTGATGGGGCTTTCACACGCCATTGTTGAGGATACTCTTCTCATGATGTCCCTCGGTGGTAACATTTCCGGCATTCTCTTCGGGCGGATTATCTTTACCTGGATCATCATCTCAGGACTGGTACGCTTTGTCAGGAAGATATCCGATGCTGCTTTCTACAGGTATTTCTTCAGAAGTTAGGAACGTACCAGGTCTTACATTATTACCAGTATATTTCAGCACTATTATGAAAAATGTTTTTGCAGTTTCCAGAAGTCTTTTCTCCCGATGTTGCTTACGATGATAATCCTTTATAATTTACATTGTATGGATGTTTCAAAAGTCTCTTTCTTTAAAGAAGGACATCATGAATCAGGGAGAAAATCCGGCAGACAGCCACTCTGTGGAACTCCTTGAACAAAAGCTGGAAAAAGCGTCTGAAAAAAACAAAATCAGTATACTGTCCAGGCTTTCGAAGATGATACGATCTTCCAATCCGATTAAATCAATAGAATACTGCAAACAGGGGATTGAGCTTCTGAATAATTACCCTGATAAAATCCTGTTATCCAAATTATTGAATACTATATGCATTGCTCACCAGCATCTAGGCGATTTTCAGAAATCGCTTGAATATGGCTTTAGTTTTCTGGATACTGCAATGGATATCGATGACAACCTGTATAGAGCAACTGCCTATAACTGTATCGGCATCTCATACTGGAGGTTATCAGCCTATGACGACGCACTCGAACATTTTCACAAAACCCTTGATATTGGTGAGGAATTGGAGAATCAACCTTGTATTGCAGGTTCTTACAACAATATAGGTCTCATCTATGACAAAATGGATGAAAAAGAAAAAGCCCTTGAGTACTACAACAATGCTCTGGAAATAAGCAAGATAACTGGTGATAAGAATCTCATGGCAGATATCTTGATAAATATTGGAGTAATTCACCGATATATGGGTAATTACAAGGAAGCAATTG
Source organism: Candidatus Aegiribacteria sp. (assembly GCA_021107345.1). Next base: position 10,761 of record JAIOSX010000127.1, on the reverse strand, counting down.
AATGCTGTCGAGAAATTTTAAAAATAAAAGAAGAAATAAATGATCGTCCAGGTATATCTTACGTTTATATAAATATGGGTGTAATTTTCAGAGAACTTGGCAAGAATGATAAGTCACTGGATATATTGGAAAAAGCTCTCAGAATCTGTGAGGAAACAGGAGATAAATACGCAGAGGGTGAAACGGTATTAAATCTAGGTATAACTTACGCAGCGTTGAAAGACTATGAAAAAGCCATCAATTACATTAAAAAAAGTATGAAATACGCAAGAGAATCCAGTACAAAGGATCTACTTGTAGAAAGTTTTAAAGAACTCTCGGATTATTGTGAAAAAACAGGTGATTTCGAAAATTCTCTTAACTATTTTAAGCAGTATAAAGATATAAATGACACTATTTTCGACGAGGAACGCACTAAAAGAATAAGTGAGCTTGAGATCAAGCACAAAGTAAAAATCAAGGAGAAGGAAGCTGAAATAATCAGCCAGAAAAACATAGAACTTGCCAAAGCCAATAACCAGCTGATAGAAGCCCTGGGAGAGGTAAAAAAACTCAGCGGTCTTTTACCTATCTGTTCCTCATGCAAAAAAATCAGGGATGACAAGGGATACTGGAACCAGATTGAATCCTATATCTCGAAACATTCTGAGGCGCATTTCAGCCATGGTCTTTGTCCTGAATGCATGAATAAGCTCTATCCCGAACTGGTTGACTCTCCTTTAGAAGGTAAAAAAAATAATCATTAGACAAAATGGTTGGACCACCCTGTGTCAGAATTATTTTTATCAACCCAGCTTCCCCGTTCTCTTTCACTTTAATCCGAACTCGGGAAGTCGCTCAGTTATTGCGATCAGTATACTCCGGATAAAGCTTCTTCATGCATTCAGGACAGATTCCATGACTGAACTGAGTGTCCGAACGCTCGGATATATATTCCTCTATCTGTTCCCAGTATCCGGAGTCATCACGGATCTTTTTGCAGGAAGCGCAGTGTTTTAACTTCAGCAAGAGCTTTCGTCAGTTTTTCATTGGCCTTCACGAGTTCAATATTCCTGAGCCTGTAAATCTCTTTTTCCTTCTCCTTCTTCTCTGTTTCATAGCTTACCTGCAGTTCGTTGTACTTCTCACTGCTTTCCTCTGTAAATATTCTATCATAAAACTCTTTGTATTTCTTGTGGTATTCGAGTGCTTCCCTGAAATCCCCCTTCTGTTCAAGGATGGTTGACATTACTTTATAGCAGTTCCTTATAAGATCCGGGGCTTTGATCTCTTCTGCTATTACGAGTCCTTTCATAACGTATTTCTTAGCCTCAGCGAAATTGTTCAGTAATGCGTAGGTTTCACCTATACTGGTGAGTGTTGTTACATTCGAAGGTCTGTTTCCGATCTCCTTCGCCATCTCAAGTGATCTGAAGAAGTATTCCAGCGATCTGTTGTAGTCTTTCATATCATTTAATACTGCACCGATATTGTTCAGAGAGTGAGGTATCCTCCATTCAATTCCGAGTTGCTCTCTTATTTCAAGTGCTTTCTTTTGATATTTAAGAGCCTTGTCGTATTCTCCAAGTTCTCGATAAACAATCCCTGCATTGTTATACACAGTGGCAAGATCATCTTTCCCATCGATTTCTTCAAGTATCTGAATAGACCGGTTGTAATAATCGAGAGCCTTTTTATTATCACCTAATCTATAATATACTGTTCCTAAATTTATATATAGTCCTCCAATATTATGCTTATCATCGATATTCTCTCGAATCCGGAGCGATTTAATGAAATACTCAAGGGCTTTATCGTATTTTGCCATTCTCAGGTATGCCCCACCGATTTTGTTCAATGCGCTGGACTCACCCTGGCTATCATCAATTTCAGTTGCAAGTTCAAGCAGTTTGATGCCGTATTCCAGTGAAGTCTGATACCCTCCGATACACTGATAAGCCCAGGAGAGTTCATTCAGTATATCCGATTCCAGTTCTTTGTCTTCAGCAACCTGCAGCAGTTCCAATCCCTGTTTCCCGAACTCAATGACTTTTTCCGGATTTGTTTCCCTGAAGACATGAATCAGATCCGCGAGAATCTTGACCTTATCCAAACCTTCAGTTTCAGGGAGCTTCTTCAAGAGAATATCAGGATCTGCTTTCTCGTATTTTCCTGTCATGCAAACCTCTAACTTAAATCTTCCGGGGCTGGAATACTGACCAGATGTTTATATTTCCTATAGTATACAAACTTCAATGAATTCGTACGACCTTAAAGGAACCTCACCCGCTCTACGATTGACACTGCATGGTCAGGGTCGGTAGATAGGGGCAAATTGATCTTAGAGCAGATATCTCCCATAAGTTGAAGAAATATGGTGTGTCCATGGCAAAACCGGTACGGGGTCCTAAAATCAAGGCTGGTGCCTGTAGATTCGCGGCCGGTGCTGTCCGTCTCATTCCCGAGCAGGATCCTGCAAAAGTCCTGGAGGAGCTGGTACGTCACTGCCGGATGCGCAAGGCCAGCCACGTGAGCTGGGCCTGCAGGCTTACGCGGGAGCAGGGAATTACAGACATGAAAGGTGATGGAGGTGAAAGCGGCGCAGGGAATGTTATCCTGGATGTTCTGCGGAAATCCTCTACCGAGAACATCCTGGTTGCTGTTGCGAGATGGTACGGAGGGAAACGTCTTGGTGGTTTGCGCTTCCGTATTTACAGGAAGCTTACATCGGAGATGCTCGCAATGCTTTAATCGGTTTCGGTGAGGTGCTGCCCGGCGAGGAAAGCCTTCCTCATCAGCGCTTCATCTTCCATTACTTCTTCAGCACTTTCGAGAGCGCACGCCTGAACGGTTTCGACGATATCAAGACCCGCCATACCCCAAGCCTTTTTCATGCTTTCGATCTGGCTGCTGAAAAGTTCAGGATTGGAAGCTCCCTGGGTCACGACGAAGACGGTTTTCTTCCGCTCAAGCTTGCTCTTGAATCCGACTCCTATCAGGCTGAAAAGCCTGTCTGTGAAAGCTTTCATCTGAGCAGTCATATAGTAAAAGTAAATCGGCGTACCCAGAATAATGCAATCAGCTTTTCTCAATTCCTCGAACAGAGGCTTCATGTCGTCATCAAGAACACATATCCCAGTTTTCCGGCACTTCATGCATGCGTGACAACCCATGATGTGAAGCAGCCCGATATGAAAGACAGCTGAATCGGCTCCTTTATCTTCGGCCCCGCCCAGAACCTGCCTTACTACCGCATCGGTAATACCATCGGATCTTGGACTTCCTACAAATGCAGCCACTTTCATAATATTCTCCCTCTCAGTACTCCCAGTCGATTCTGGGACTTGGAAGCTGGAGTATCCTGTCCAGTTTTCGAATCAGCTCCTCCGGCCCCGCCAGATCATCAGTCACGCAAAGCCCCGTCGGCGGCCTTGCTCCGATCCACATCCTTGAGAATGCGCCAACGGAAGCTTCCAGCAATGGAAGAGACCTGTCATGCCCCTGAGTAGCATATGATCGGGGTCCCAGTGTAACTATGTAGCTACCGGAAATCCCATGCCAGGGAGCATCCTGTTCAAGATAATTTTCAATAGGATCCATGAGTTTAAGGTTAAATGTAACGGGATCTCCATGAAGTACAGTTCGCTCAAGACACTTTTCCAGGTTGCATATGCGAATCTGCCAGTATGCGGATGACCTGTTAACTGCTTCGAACTTGGATTTCTCGGTTTTTCTATGGTTCCTTAAAGGAGTTTTCAGAAGATCCTGTATCTGAATTGCTGAAGGCTCATTGAGTTTAACCAGATGGACCTGGTCCCCCAGGTTCTTGATAAGCCCCAGAAGCTCCAGGAACTGACAATAATTCCTGTAACACATCCAGTTAATTACATATGGACCATGTTCTCCCTCGGAGAACCCACACCAGAAATGATGTGAGAGCAGTTCATTGTCACCGTCCATATATCCGAGACCGAAACCGTTTTTGCTCCACAACATCTCGGCTCTCGTGATCTCTTCTCGAGAAAGGGAGGTATTACCGTGAACACGCATCCTTTTCAGTCTGGACCTGTGAACAAGTTCCCAGTCATCCTTTGTAAGACGCACAGGCGGAGGCGGGTTCATATTCAGATTCAGAGAAGCAGGATCAAACCCGATAAATGTCTCGTAAGGTCCTGTTCCGAATCCGAGTTTATCGTAATATCCCTGATCGAATATTCCGAGTCCTGCGAGTAAAGCTCCTTCGGCAACATCAAGAGCTATCAGCTCCGCGGTTAATTTTCCCGCAAGTCCTCTTTTTCTTCCGGCATAACTTGTCGTGACTCCGCATACTGCAGAAAGTGTAATATCTTTCTCGAGGTACCTTACCCGGCCCGGTGTAGAAACGACCAGGGCCTCAACGTTGCCGTTGAGTTCACCAACCAGAGCCCGGGTACCCTCGAGGAAAATATCCATGGCTTTTTCATGCTCTTTGTTCTCGATCCATGCAACTTCCCGCCATATTCTGTGGCAGGCTTCCATATCCTTATTCTGATCGAATTTTCTGTGTATCATGATCTATCTATTTTTCCATTCAGTAATGAACGCGCAGAATTAGAATGGATCGCTCCGACCCTTTTTCCTTTTTCGTACAAGAAAAAGCTGGTTTCCTGCGGTTCTTATTACGTTTCTCCAGAATGGACCAGTAGTTTCATCATCCAGAAGCTGCTTCGCATAGGTGATCACGGCCAACCAGAGAAGGGAAAGGAAGAAGGCTATGGCAGTGTACTTGATTATCATTATGCCTCTCTTGGGATAGGATCTCAGAGCGGACGGAACGGCGGGTACCAGTATTTCTATTGTGGGGCTGTCCTTGGCTTCCTGCAGTTTCAGAGATTCAAGTTCCTGCCTCAGCATCAGGTAGATCGCACGCCGGGTTTCAAGATCTATGGTAATGTTTTCGTATTCCTTGAGCATGGAGGGCATGCTGTCCATCCCCGGGAAATAACTGAGGCTGTCCCCCGCAGCTCTGTCCATCATGCTGCTTCTGAGGAACGCTACCCTCCTGGCTATCTCCGAATAGGCTGTACCGGATGATGACATTGTACCGCTGACACCAGCGAGTTCAGCTTCCGCAAGAAGCAGCTCTGTTTCAAGGGTACCCAACAAATCCATGGATTGAATGCCCTGATGTTCGGGAAACAACAATCCGGTTTCCGTACGGAACTGCTCAATTCTGTTCTGGGCGATGAGCAGAGATTCTTCAGCTGCGTAAAGAAACTCCTCTGCAGCCAGTCTGCTTCTTCTGGCTCTGCTTGTAATTATCGTTGAAAGCTGCTGGTCAGAGAACTCTATGATATCGTTCACCATTGCCGCCGCTGTTTCCCTGCTGTCTGCTTCCATTGATACTATGAAGAAACCTTCGGTGGTAAGTACAACGGAAACTCTCTTCCTGAATTCGCCTATGGCATCATCCATTGTGGGAACTTTCATTTCCGCCAGAAGATCATATTTAAATATTACCTGTTCAAAAACCGTTCTGGAGGTGAGAACCTGATAAACGAGGTTCATATCCAGGGCAGATGACCCCATGCTCATCATGCTTCCGATGCCGCCCAGCTGATCGGAAATCAGATCACCTGCCAGGCCACCTATTCCTGCAAGACCCATGGATGACTGTTGACCTCCAGGAACAACGGTAACTGCAGAGGCAGTCCAGTACTGCTTTCTGGTCAGTGCCCATGCTGCTGAAGCAACAGCCACCACAAAACAGAGTACTGCAATTTTGCGCAGGTTCAACGCAACTGAACGAATCCATTTTCCAGCGAAGGAGTTTTCTATGTTCTTTTCCATAACTGCATTCTAATTACTTATTGCATAAATTGTTAAACCAATTGAAATTGCCGACGTTATCAGCGATATCACGGCCGTATTCCTGCTGAACCAGTTGTAGTTGACATTCACAACATCTCCGGGAAAAAGACGAGCATCTGAAGCATCTCCATCAAACTCAACCTCCCGGCCGTTTCTGTGGACGATAATACCGCTGCCGGCTGTACTTACCGGACCACCGGCCGTAATAATGTATTCCTGAACAGTACTCTCGGGATTGTAGGGTACGGAGCCAGGAGCACCTACCGCCCCGCCAACTATGATCGAATCTTCAAGAGAAACAAAAATTATAGTATCACCGGGAAGAAGTTCTGTATTCATGAAACCTTCTTCCTGATTCCATACAGGGATCAGGATTTCATCTCTTACTATTCTGGAGTCAAGGAGACTGATATTGCCTGATACTCCTCCCATTCTGGCCAGGAGGGATTCGAAATTCTCCTCCGGCTGCAGTTCCCGGGTCTCCAGGGCATTCGCAGTACTGAGAAGATAAACAGGATTTTCACAGACATCGATTATAATGCCGGCGTTGTTGGTAAGAAACGGATCAGAAACGTAAGAAACGCTTCCCGGACAGATATTGAGATCAACATAGAGTGTATCTCCGCAATCTGAATACATTGTTCCTCTTCGGGACCCGTAAGCTGATATCCCGCCTGCTATAAGAACCGCGTCAGATACCCTGTTCAGTGCTGTAAGTTGGTAAGTACCCGGTTGATCCACCATACCCCCTATACTGACTCTTAACATCCGGGGTTCGAAAAGGGAAAGTATAACGCGAATTGACGGGTAATAACCGGTCGCTTTTCTCTGAAGAGATTGCTGAGCCTCATCTATCGTCAGACCGTTGACAGCTACAGCGCCGATTCCGGACACCGAGAGATAGCCGTCTCCACCTACGGTACATTCAATCCAGGGTAAAACGCCTGCACTCAAAAGAATCTGGCTGGACCCGCCTTCCACTACAATGGATACAATGTCTCCGGGGCCAAGCACATAAGTACTTCTGTCCGCCAGTTCAAGAACGGACGATTCGGAGTTCATAAGATTCTGTGATGAAAATGATAGAGGTACACTTCCAAGAATCATCATCAATATCAGCATATCAAACCTGTTTCCACTGCAAGGACTGCCGCAGGATCAATTTCGGTCACTGTAATATCCTCAGTTTCTCTTTGAAATACTCAATGGTTCTATCCATCCCTTTCTCGAGCCCTACAATCGGCTTCCATTCAAGTTTCTCCATGGCCAGAGAAATATCGGGTTTTCTTACTTTCGGGTCATCCTCAGGCAATTCTCTGTGGACTATGGAGCTTCGCGAATCAATCCGATCCAGCACAAATTCCGCAAAATCCGAGATGGTCATCTCGTCAGGATCACCGATGTTCACAGGACCAGGGAAATCCGACTCCATTAAACGTACAAGGGCATCCACTGTATCCGAAACATAACAGAAACTCCGGGTCTGGTTGCCATTTCCGAATACTGTAAGGTTACTGCTGGACAATGCCTGAGAAATGAAAGCGGGAACTACCCGCCCGTCATCGGATCTCATTCTGGGGCCATATGTATTAAAAATTCTGGCAATCTTTGTATTCAGACCATGAAACCTTCTGTACGCAAAAGTTAATGCTTCTGCGAATCTTTTAGCTTCATCGTAAACGCCTCTTGGTCCAACCGGGTTCACGTTGCCCCAGTAATCCTCCGGCTGGGGATGGACAAGAGGGTCTCCGTATACCTCACTTGTCGAAGCAAGAACGAAACCTGCTTCTTTTACAAGCGCCAGGCCAAGGGCTTTATGAGTGCCGAGAGAGCCTACTTTCAGGGTCTGGATAGGGTAGGTCAGATAATCTATTGGACTTGCAGGAGAAGCGAGATGGAAGATAAAATCAAGACTTCCCTGTACGAAAATGTAGTTAGTCACATCATGGTGTATGAAAGAGAAATCATCCCTTCCGGCAAGATGAGCAATATTGTCTGTGGTTCCCGTAAGCAGGTTATCCATGGCCAGAACTTCGTGCCCGTCCGTTAGAAGCCTTTCACAAAGATGGCTGCCTATGAAACCCGCCCCACCGGTTACAAGAATTCTCATCCGCTCTCCCTGGAGTTTTCCAATCTTTCCGTATACATGGACCGGTAGTATTCCCTGAATTCACCGGATTTGATCTTCTCCCACCATGTGCTGTTCCTGCCGTACCAGTCCACGGTTTTTTTAAGACCGTCACTGAAGCATGTATCGGCCTTCCAGCCAATCTCGCTTTCGATAAGATCAACATTCAATGCATACCGCCTGTCATGGCCCGGACGATCCTCAATATATCTTACAAGACTTCTGTCAGCGCCAGTGATCTCCAGTATGGAAGAGGTAACTTCCAGATTGGTGTATTCCTGTCCTGCACCGATATTGTATATCCTGCCCGGCTCAGATTTCTCTATAACCATGATCAACGCCCTGCAGTGATCCTCAACGAACAGCCAGTCTCTTCTGTTAAGGCCGTCTCCGTAAAGTGGGAGAGGCTCACCGGTCATTGCATTGGTTATGAACAGTGGAATAAGCTTCTCGGGATACTGGAAAGGGCCGTAGTTATTGGAAGCTCTGGTTACAGTTACTGGAACCCCGTATGTGGTCCAGTAGCTCATCGCCAGAAGTTCTCCTCCGGCTTTCGAAGCCGCGTAGGGACTCCTGGGCACAAGCTGGTCTGTTTCCACAGAACTTCCCTCTTCCACACTCCCGTATACCTCATCCGTTGAAATCTGCAAAAAGAATTGCCTGTCTTCCTTTCTGAAAACTTCAAGAAGGACTCTTACTCCCTCAATATCAGTTCTGACGAATGAGGCGGGATCATCAATTGATCTGTCCACATGGGTTTCCGCTGCAAAATTAACAACAGCTTCGCACCCTTCCATCGCCTTTGAAACTGTCTTTTCATCACAGATGTCTCCGAGGATGAATCTGAACCGAGGGTCGTTGTCAAGATCTTCCAGGTTCTCTCGTCTGCCGGCGTACGTCAATTTGTCGAGAACCGTTACTTCCCAATCAGGCTTGGCCTTAAGCGCCATCCTGGTGAAGTTACTCCCGATAAAGCCGGCTCCACCTGTAACCAGTAATTTCATGTCGAGTTTCCCCTTCGAAGTTCTCTTGCCATGATCCCTGCCTGGAGCAGGCCGTCAATACTGCTCCCGGAATCTGCCCACCACCCTTCAATGATATCGGCACGAAGTTTATTCCTCTCAAGGTAGGCATTGTTGATATCCGTTACCTCAAGTTCGCCCCTTGCAGACGGTTCGAGACTGTCGATAATCTCAAACGCGAATCTGTCATACATGTAAACCCCTATCACGGCATAACTGCTTCTGGGTCTCTCCGGTTTTTCCTCAATTGATACCACCCTGGTGCCATCAAGTTCAGCTACTCCGTAATCACTGGGGTTATCAACCCTTTTCAGAAGGATTCTAGCTCCGTCTTCCTGCTCTTCAAAGGCAGCCACTTTTTCAGTAAGTGAATCCTCAAGGATGTTATCACCCAGAATAACAATGAATTTACCTCCCCCCACAAAGGTCCTTGTAAGACCAATGGCTTCAGCAATTCCTCCCTCATTAACCTGGTATGCATAGTTAAGGGTATTAAGCCCGAATTCCGACCCATCCCCCAGCAGTCTCAGGAAATCACCTGCGCTGTCTCCTCCGGTAACAAGCATAACATCCTTTATCCCGGCTTCAGCAAGTTTCTGTATCGGATAAAAGATCATCGGCTGATCGTATACTGGAAGAAGGTGTTTGTTGGTTATACTTGTCAAAGGACGAAGCCGGGTACCAAGCCCGCCTGCCTGTACTACACCTTTCATATGCTATCCTATTCCAGTTCTATCGAACAATTGCCAGCTTCAGGAATCTGTGGTCGCTGCCCTGGGTTATCCGAACTATATAAGTCCCGGAGGCAACAGGGTTTCCATCAATATCATAGCCATCCCATGAGAATGTGTCTCTGTGCTGTGAAAGGGACTCATAAACAAGTTGTCCAGTCAGGTCAAACAGATGAATATCAAATTCCTCATCCTCAAGTCCTGCTATACCAAGAATCTGTCCATCTCCGGGTAAGAAAGGGTTCGGATAGATCGTAGCAGTTTCTATGCTGCCGCTCATGCCCTGTTCGAGGGTTAGTTTCCATAAACCATGGTCAGTTACAATGTAAAGAAATCCGTTATCAAAATCACAGGCAGCGTTTCGTATATCAAGTGACTGAAGAGGTGAATTAATGATATTGTACTCCTCTATCACCCCGTCGGGATAAATTCTGTAGAGCCCCTCGCCGGATGCAGCCCACAGGCAGGAAAGATTATCGAAACATAGCATGGATACATTGCCGGTAATCTGATCTACATCAGTAATGACCCCGTTATCAATATTCAGAAATACAAGCCCACCGGTTGTGCCGATATAGAGTTTGCCGTCCCTTGAAACTGCCAGAGCCTGAATATCCTCCGATGGAAGGCCGCTGCTGATTCCGAGGGATAGCAATACCTGTCCTGTCTGGATATTCGCCTTTACAAGCCCCTCTTTGGTGCCCATCCAGGCTATGGAAGATGAAGGTGTCGATGCTACATCCCGTACATAGCCTGATGGAAGTCCGTCCAATGACTCGAAGGTTTTCCATGACGCAGTAGTCTCCTGTCCGGGTGTCCAGGAGAGTCTTACTACCCCGCTGGGTTCGAATTCCGATTGCCAGTATGGTTCCTGAGCAAACCACACCTCTCCGGATGATGAAATCGCTGCGCTTCTGATCTGATTGTTCAAAAGACCGCTGTTCTCAGTATCCCAGTTGATAAAAACATCATCATCTCTCTCTGGTGTTCCGTTCCAGTCCAGCCAGGTTACACCATAGTGCCAGGAAGCAATAAACACTCCTCCGGAGTA
>JAIOSX010000326.1 GCA_021107345.1 Candidatus Aegiribacteria sp. | reverse complement strand
CTCTCTGGAACAAGCGGGTTGGATCGAATCAGAATTCTCGCTGACCTGACCGTAGCTTTAAGGGAAATCAAACCGGAAAAAGTAATTGAATTCGGTGAACAGGGGCTGGAACTGCTGCAGAATACTGAAGACAAGAAACTTGAATCAACTATTCTGAATGAACTCTGCTGGGCTTATCGTTGTATTGGCGAGTATCAGACCGCTCTTGATTACGGTTTCAGAGAACTTAGTATTACTTCGGAAACCGGGGACGAGAATAGTAAATCTACAACATTGAACCGAATTGGCGCGATATACTTAAAGATGGCCAGGTTCGATCAGGCTCTTGATTATTTCATGCAGGCTCTAAAAATCCGTGAAAAGACCGGTGACAAACCTGGTATTGCAACAATGTTCAACAATATCGGAATCATATTCAAGAGAACAGGCAACCCCAGAAAAGCTCTGAATTATTACAACCGGGCTATAAGAACACTTGAAAAAATTGATGATAAAAGCAATCTTGCCATTTCATATAACAATGCAGGAGGCATTTACGGATTTTTCGGAGAATATGAGAAGGCTCTGGAATATCATGAGAAAGCACTTGAAATAAGAGAACAACTGGGTGAAAAGCGTGGGATCTCCCATTCTTTTGTCAATATAGGTTCTGTGCTTCAGGATTTGAATGAATACGACAGATCGCTGGAGTATTACTTTAGAGCCCTGGAGATCGAAAAGGAAACTGGAGACAGGTACGCAATTGCTGAAACGCTTGGCAGAATCGGTATTACATTTGCATTAACTGATCAATTCCCTGATGCACTTGAATATGTACAACAGGGACTTGACATAGCAGAAGAGCTTCATACACCTGATGTAAAAATGAACTGCTTCGAGAGAATGTCAATGATCTTTGAAAGAAAGGGTGATTCCAGAGAAGCGCTCGAATATCACAAACTGTTCAAGAAACTTAATGATGAAATATTCACTGAAGAAAGCAGCAAGAAATACAACGAACTCCAGGTAAGCTACGAAACGGAAAAAAAGGAAAGGAAAAGCGAGATTTACAGGCTCAGGAATATTGAGCTCGTGAAGGCAAATGAAAAACTGACGAAAGCTCTTGCTGAAGTGAAAACACTCAGCGGATTGCTTCCAATCTGTTCGTCCTGTAAAAAGATCCGGGATGATTCCGGGTACTGGGCACAGATAGAGGAATACATAACGAAACGTTCAGATTCTCAGTTCAGCCACGGAATATGTCCTGAATGCATGAAGAAGCTTTATCCTGGTTTTAACAGTAAATGAGAATCCTCTTCTCTGCCTGAAACTGACAATACTTTCAGAAACCACGCCATGTCAAAACAAAAAGCAGCAGATAGGCTCTTGTAACCCCGCAACAGAACATACCTCACCCATGAAGCCGAACTACTAGAAAACTCAGCCAGCCTCTGGTCAGGTTCTTGATCAGAACGAGCTTTTAATCTCACCCCATGTGGATTGCTCTAAACTGGTAATAGACAATTGCAATTCGATCAGATAGCAATTATCCGAAGTGTTTTTAAAACTCCAGAAGAACGTATCCCGCGCAGGACAGTAGGTTAACCCGTAAGACTTATAAAAAGCCGTAGGATATGGATATTCAGCGGTGCCTAGAAAGTTGAGGTTATCATCAAGATCGAAGAAGTAGGCATAATTCGAACTGTACGTATTAATAACAAGGTAATTACATCCGCCGTTATCATATACGGTAAGGCCACTCAACTGTCCGGGAATATAAGCCGAGAGATCATGGAAGGTTCCCGTAGAACTTTGATGTAAGAATGAATAGACCCCGGTATTGTAGTAGGTTTCCCATATAAGTCCTGTGGTGAAATCCGCATCCATTCCCCTGCCCAACGATCCTGACGGATTAGTAGTAGTTGTCCAGGTAACACCAATATCGGGTGTGTAGTAAATTGAACTGTTGCTATAGTCATTGGTATTAATACTGCTGTACACATAACAGCCAAAAGGATACGTGTTGGATGGGTCCAGAGGTAACGCCATAAACTTGGTTCCATCATCAGGATTCAATAAATAAACAGAATCCATCGGAGTCATAACCTTATCTCCGCTCCAGATAACCATATCCAAGCCCAAAAGCGGATTACCAGCTCCATACAGGTTAAATGGTGACCAGTTGACTTCAGTGAATGAGAAGGCATCGGTACCAGGTGATACCGATGGTATGCTATGCCCGTCAGGGAATAGATCTCCACAAGTATTATCACCTGAAATATGAGGTTCAATCGGCAGGTTCGAAGAGTAAGTTTCAATATTCCCGGAAATAAAACCAGGCGGTACAATTGAAGTATCATCTGCAGCAATCATTCCAGTTGTCAAGACAAGTACGAACGATAAATACATTTTCATTCTGTTCTTCCTTTCTATGTTATTGTTACGAAAGCTTGTTTCTGTATCTGCCATAAACTTATAGTGTACTAAAAATAAATATCCATATAATAATAGTATAGATTTGCATCTATTGTCAAATCAATGAATTTATAAGAGACTTCACCTGCGGCGCTTAGTTCTTTCTCATCCCCTTAATTATTCACTGCAGGCCAAGTTATGAAGAATCCCAGGGAAAAGACTGACTCTCATAATATCTTTGCTGCACGGGACGAAGGGGCGTCACTGGCTATACCAAATCTACGTGAGCCGGGGGAAAGGATGCCTGGCTGATTGGATTGTTCATCTTTCCTGATGCATCCGTTTATCAGCCAGCATTCTTTCTGTCTCGAGCTTTAATCCAAGACGATCAAATGTCTCATAAGCCTGATGCCACAGTGTTCTGGCTTTTTCTATGTTGCCGGATTCCTGCTCACAAATTGCCCAGTATCTGAGGATGTCCGCCTGTTCTCTTTCTCTTCCAATATCTGTGAAACATTGCATGCTCCTTGTAAAACATGCGGTCATATCGTATTCTTTTCCCGCGATATTGATAGGTTCTTTGAGCCTGACAGCTATTTTACCCAGAGTACACCAGGAGGCCGCATAATGTTCCGGTGCTTCAATATCCTCTGTTAATGATAATGCTCTTTTCACGGTCTCAAGAGCCTCTTTCGTCTTTCCCTGACCCAATAGTGCCTCAGCAAGGAAAAGGTATGTATCTGAAATGGCGAACCAGTTGGTGGATTCAAGTTCACGGATAACAATTCGCAATTCTTTCTCAGCTTCCCGATACCTGCCGAGATTAACAAGAGTTGAGGCCAGATTACTTCGACATAGAACAATCTGTCTCCGATCTCCAATCTGTTGACCCAGAGACAGAGATTCTCTGTAAATATCCTCTGCGGCCTGATGATTACCAATTGCGCCATACGTCACACCCAGATTATTAAGCATGGTCCCGATTCCTCGATGATCATTTGATCTCTCACACATTTCAAGAGCTCTCTTTTTGTAATGCAACGCCTTATCACTTTGCGACAGTGCGTCATTGATAAAGCCAAGCAGATTAAGACTGCGGGCTATCTCATGTGTTGTATCAAGTTCGGTACTGAGACTCAATGCTTCTTCGGCAGAGATCATCGCGTCCTCAGTATGCCCCAGCCTGTAATCGGCCCAGCCTTTAGAAAGCAGGGCATTCGCTACTTCGATCTGTAAACCTGCGCATCGTCCCAGTTCTTCTGATCTCCCTGCTATCACCAGTGCCGAGGAATGGTTTCCCTGACTTGTCTGAATCTGGGCCAGCTTATTCAGAGCGCGGGCTTGAGCATCAATATCTCCTGCTGCTTCAGCGGTTGATAACATAGATGTATAGGAATTCTCCGCATTAATAAACATTGCCTGCATCTGAAATATCTGTCCCAGTCCATAGTGAATTGTTATCTGATTCTCATGAATCTCAGCCGTTTCGAAATCACTATGCCCCGATAATGATATCAACGCTTTACCGTAGAAATCCTTAGCTTCATCAAGCGCGTAGGTTTCCCTGGCATGATCCGCAGCCTTCTTCAGGTATTTAATCATCTTCCGGGGGATTTCTGCTCTCTCGTAGTGAAAAGCGATATCCGGGAAATACTGCACGTCTTCAGGATATAGTTCCTCGACGGATTGAGCTGCGATTTGGTGTAGTAGCCGTAATCGAGCTTTCAGCTGCATGTCATAAGCGATATCCTGCAGCGTCGCATGAGTAAAAGCGTAAGTCAGATGATCCAGATCAATCCAGATATTCCTGTTAACACCTTCAAGCATAGAACCGCTGATACTGGCAGGATTCCTGCAGGTTTCCTGAAAAACTCTGGCCAGCAATCTTCTTTCAAATTTCATCCCCAGAACAGATGCTGTCTGAACTATCTCCTTCAGCTGGTCTGAAAGCTGATCGATTCGAGTAATCATCAAATCACTTATTGAAGCAGGGATTGCTGAATCCTCACAGACAATATTCCACATTCCTGACTCCGTGCTTTTCTCAATGATTCCAGCCTCTTTGAAATAGCTTATAGTCTGTTCGATGAAAAAGGGATTTCCCTCCGTTCTGCTCAGAAGATTGTCAAAAAGTGGTTTTGACAGGCTGCCCTGAAGAAAGCCCTCAGCTATTTCTCGCATTTCATCACCGGACATGGTTCTCAGATCAATGTCGCTGAAATCCGATTCAACTGAAAGGCGTGGTTTAGAGCCGTTTTCAAGTAAACGACCTGTAAGAATGAATACAACCGGGAAACCTTTCATTCTCTCATACACAATATCAAGAACTTCAGCAGAATCCCTGTCGATCCAGTTAATATCTTCCACTTCAAGAACAATTTGATTATTGAGACTCATTGCTTTGATTGTTTCCTGAATTGAAAGAATCACGTTCTTGTATCGTAGTTTCGGCTCAAGCTGCTCGTAAAGAGATTCTTCGTAACGGATACCAAGAAAACCGGCCATGACTGACTTCAGTCGAATTAGTTCATTCCGGATTTTTTCCGCAGTATTACAGAAGCTGCTGCCGGCAGTGTCTATTAGTTTCTGGAAATTATCTTCGAAATTCCTGCGGTTCCGGTCAGCATTGTTTTCAACTGACTGTTCGAAGAAGCACATAAAAAAGAAAATGAATGGATTGAAAGCTTTTCTGAGTATTCCATCACATGGAAGATACAACCAGTTCAATTTTGGATTCAATCGTTTCAGCTCAGCTGCAAATCGTGATTTGCCCACACCCGCTTCTCCATAGATGTACAGTAAATTTCCGGTCATTCCAGCAAGAGAACTAAGAATGAATCCCTGAGCTTCCATCAGTTGAGATTCCCTTCCCACGAATTTCCCTGAAAATGATCGATTGGGTGATATTTGCTTTCCCCTCAGGCGGTAAACCGGAATCTTATTACTTTTACCTTTGAATATGTATTTACCTGCAGGTTCGAAATTGTAACTATCTTTTTCACGTCGATAAATTTGATCAGTTACCCATACTTCGCTCCATGGGGTTCTGGTTGCCATACGGACAGCCAGATTTACCTCGTTACCAATTGCGGTGAATTCACAGCGCCTGTCACCACCTACAATTCCGGTAAATGCTTTTCCGTAGGTCAGGCCGATTCGCCAGTTAAGATTTTTCAGTCTTACATCTGATTCAGGGGAATCCTTTACGAGTATTTCAATTTCATGCTTCATGGCTATTGTGAAATCCAGTGCTCTTTTTACGTTATTTTCATGAGCGACATGAGCCCCGAAAAGGAACAGAATCATTGCTCCCTTATCACCAAAATCGATCTTGTTGAAAAATCCTGAATATCGTCTGCTCTGTTCCGACAGCATGGATACGAGAACATCCAGTTCATGATGCGAATTGATCCCGATGAATGAGAAGAAGAGTGACGCGACATTACGGAATTCTCCTTCCTTTCCGTACTCGACTATGGTCTCGGGAAGAAAATCCGAAAGAATGTCTTTGCTCAGCCGGGGTATGGGAGTGTCTATGTGTTGAACGGTAATGTTGCCGGCGTTCACCAGACGGTAAATACCATCCTTCAGACGTTCAGTGGAGATAGCTTTACCCTCAACTGATTCAAGGAATTTTCCTGTCAGTCCGATTTGATCAAGTCCTATCATTTGCTCGGCCCTGGCACACTCATCAACCGGTTCACCACGGAAATAGAAAGCCTTTCTGGTTTCCCCGATGATTCCCCATTCCGCTTTGCCTGAAGCTAAACCGATCCTTGCGTTTAAAGTGAACTCACCGAACCTGGTTCGGCAGACGCGGAGTTTATTGATAATTGCCCGAATTTCAATCGCGGACATCAATGCACTCTCTGATCCTTTGGTAAAAACAGCGGTAAAAGCATCACCGGCATAGGTAGAGATAAAGCCGCTATTCGATGCAATACTGTCAACAATTGGATTGAACAGATGGTTTAGAATATTGGTAAGAACTTCCAGGCCTTCGTCACCATGCTGCATTTGAGCCTCAGTCATATGGGTGAATCCGGCTATATCCACAAACATGGTTGCAACCTGTAAACAACCTATGCTGTTCCCATTCCGGTGCTGTTCATGAATAAAGAATGGAATAAGATTTCGCATTGTTAGAGCTTTCTGATTATTCGAAATGCATCAACATTTCCTTTATAACAACAATAACATAACTATACTCAAAAAATGAAAATACTAATCATCAGCGGTCCGGCTTCAGGAGAGAGGTGTTCCGGGAATATTTTCTCTTACTGCATGTACAGGTATATATGGAAATACAAGGAGGTATTCAATGATTCCGGTATCCTTCAGCCGGTTCTCCGTTAACATTGACTTGGTAAGATCGAAGTGCGTATGTTAAATTTTAGTAATTAGCAGGAGTCGAATCATGCTCGATTCAGACTCCAGTGGCGGGATTAATATCGCTACGGAAGGTTTTCTGCCCTCCGGTTCCTAACAAGTTGAATGTGGGCAGTATGGAACAGTATTCACGAACGGTCCGGGAAAAAGTCGTCGAAGAGAATCTGAAGACCGTGAGCGAGCTGTTTTTCATTACAACGAATATCCTCTCCGAGATGATCGATGCTAAGGATGCCTACACGGAAGGTCATTCCGAAAGGGTCAGACTTCTCTCCGTGGAAATCGGCAGGGAGCTGGGTTTGTCCGAAAAGGAACTGGCAGCCCTCTCCCTTGCCGCGAAACTCCACGACATCGGGAAAGTGAAGATAGAGGACAGCATTCTTAAGAAGAGAAGTAGTCTTACACCTGAAGAGCGCAGCGAGATTGAAAGACACTCGATATACTCGGAAGATCTGCTCGGACGCCATCCGATGATAGAATCGGTTACCGAGGCCATCAGATCGCACCACGAGTTCCTCGACGGGAACGGCTATCCGGATAAGCTGAAAGGTGATGCAATATGTGAAATGGCAAAGATCATATCCGTGGCCGATGTCTTCGATGCCCTGACGTCCCTAAGAGTCTACAGAGAATGCAGTTATACCGATGAAGAAGCCCTGGAACTAATCATAAAAGGGAAAGGCACCAAATTTGACGGGAGAATTACCAATATCCTGCAGAAATTGTACGACAACGGCATCATCGATTATTGCAGAGGCATTTACAATCTATACAAATTACCGTCGGAGGCGCTACGAATGTTCAACAGCTCCCTCATCAGGTACAAAGGAGATGATATCGACAAGGTTTATCTGATGATAGGTCTCATCGAGAATATCCTCTGGAATCCGACCAGAGCAATCGATATTCTGAAAAAAGGCGCCGGGATTCGTGGGAAATATTACCACCGAATCAGAACTGAAATCGCATTCTCGGAATACTACATGGGTCGGCTCAGTGCTCTGTACGAAAATTACCAATGGTTTCTGAAGCACAGTGACAGAATTAGTAATGTGGATCTGATGCGGGCCTATTTCGGTGCCCTGATCTACTTCTGGAAAACAAGGGAATTGGACGAAGCAATACATATTGTCGAACTATTGGATAATATGTTTTATAATAATAAGACAGATAAGGAGCTTCTGAATAGCGATACACTTCTGATCGCAATAGAGAGGAAGAGGGAGATCTTCAACGACATCATCATGCTTCAGGCAAAAGGCTACAGTATCATGGGTGATATAATGTATGACCTCGGTGAATATTCCCAGGCTATCAAATTCTATAATAACTCTATCAGTATAAAATCGATAAGAGGTGATCTGACGGGCAGGGCAATGAGCCTCCTCGGGAGCGCGAAAGCCTTTCTCAAGATGGGCAGAACGAACGACGCAAAGATTCGTGCCGTCAACAGCTACAGAACGAATGCTGAAAAGGAAGACAAGTACGGTATGTTCCTTACTTCCCTTGTCCTGGTGCAGATATATCTGGAAGAGGAGGATTTCGCGAATGCCCGCAACTATCTGAATATGGCAGACGAACTGAAAGCTCATTCAAAGAAGAAGGGCGATCATTACAGGTATTACGTGGTGAAGTGGCTGTATGAACTCGAGACGGAGGAGAGCAGCAATATTATACAGGAGATCGAGGAGATACTGTCAAGGGATGATATCAATGAATTCATCGAAGCCGAATGTTATTATTGTCTCGGCTGGGCCTGCGAGGAGGCCGACCCCGCTGGATCAACGAAGAACTACCGAAAGGCCCTGAAGCTTTTCGAAAAGATCAGAATGATCCCGAAGATATCAATGGTGAAGCAGAGAATGAGATGAAATCAACTACAAAAGGCGCGAAAGTCCGATGTATCAGATCTGTTCTGATAAAGGGTTATCTGAGGGCAATCACCATTATCTTCGGCCCTCCCAGAATTGACCCGGATACAGGAGTAATTTTCAGGAGAATCTGAGTTGGTCTGTCGTTCAGGTCCATATCGTAATGCCAGATGAGTGCACCTTCATAGTTGCTGCTGGATCTGCCGAAGATGTCTCCGGTTACCGTTGCTTCATGCCATGTTTCACCGCTATCAATGCTGAAAGTGACATGCAGGTCAAGGGTTCGATTCCGAGGGTCAGTCAGCTCGTAAGATATGGTAACAGTGCTGTTTCCCATGGAAACATTACTTACAGCGGCCTGCATTACCGAAGGTATCCTTGAGTTGTCGATAGAGAGTGGGCCTGCGGCTTCGGAAAAGACTGTATCCGCGTCAAAGGCACCAAGCCTTATTCTTAGTTCCATGGGATCAATTCCCGGAAGGTCTTCCGATGAGTTCCAGGTTACTGTTGAAGTGTATGAAGAAGATAGAACAGCTTCGTTTGCGTTCAGGCCTGATGCCGATATCCATGTGGAAGAACCCTCCAGTTTGTACTGCAGCAGTAAAGATATTTCATCCTCTTCCGAGTCGGATATCCGGAATGAGATGGGTACGGAGCCGTCAAAGTGCTCCCAGCTTCCTGGGGATGTAATCGAAACTGCCGGAAGGCTGTTATTATCCACATGGAATGGGGAAGATGGCACTGTTATCCCCGCGTCATGGTCGCTTGGAACTACTCTGAACTTGACCTGATAACCATCGAACCATGGTATGTCCACATCAGATTCCCAGATTATCTCGTACTGATATGCACTTGCAGTTGGAATGGAACTCTCAAGTACTGTAGCGGTCCTCCAGGTTCTTCCTGCATCGGTTGAGTATTCGTACTGAACATTAAGCGGATTCTCCTTAGGATCAGATAACCTGACACCAAGAGTGATCCTGCCTGAAACTTCTACATCCGGTGCGATTATCTGGCCGCACAGAAGTCTGTCGGAATCAAGATGGAGATCACCGAGAACGCTCCATGGGCCGGGGTCTGAATCTGCGGCTCTTACCCTCAGAGCCAGATTTTCACTGTCTCCATAGCCGATATCGTTAATAGCGTTCCACCTGAATGGTTCTCCGTAGAACCATGGAGGTATCTGGAAGGTACTGCCTGTGAGATGAGCGTTGTTCCAGGTCTCCTGGCAATCGATAGAATACTGTGCCTGCAGCTGAATTATGTCGCTCTCTGGATCCTCAACAGCGTATTGCAGAAGGTAGCACCCGTCCGATTCCTCCTCCGATGTGATAAGGTGAAGTATAGGAGGGATGTTGTTGTCCACATGGAAAATATTGGACAGGCCGCTGACACCGGGGCCGTCGGGACAGTAAGGTGTAACCTTGAGAGCACACTGCCCCAAATCCTGTCCTGAAAGGTCTTCATCGCTGAACCAGATGATGTTGCTGCCATTATCGCGGAAGCTGCCTGTTTCGTTCCATGAATACCCGGCATTGGTAGAATATGCAAGGGAAATATCTGATACGTTTCTGCCGCTTATCTCATAGGGCAGGACTATACCACCCGAGGCTTCGGACGATATATGTCCAGTCCGGGCAACAGGAAGATAGGATATCCCGTAACTTCCTGAATTGGATTCATCACACAACATCTGCGGCCACGAACTCGTGGTGGCACTGATGGTGGATATCGTATAGGCGCCAAGTCTGCCTGATCTGCCCAGAACAACCAGCTCCTGATTTCCATCACCGTTGATATCCCCGGCAGCCGGTATTTTGGATATCGGCTGGCCAAAGTCGATGGGATAACCTTCAATGGTGTTTCCATCCGCATTCCAGGCGTAAATATATCCATTGTCGGCTCCCACTATAACACCAAGTCCGTCACTGGTTCTGGTTATTATCGGTGATGTGGGAAGACCTCTTGTGAAGTTCGGCCAGCGCCATTTTCCAGCTATCCTTCCGCTGCCATTTATCAAGGTTACGGAACTGTCTACGCATGATACTGCAAGCTGCAGCCCCCTGATATCGGGGTCAAGATGACCGATGGCCACAGCTCCCCTGGAAGACCTGTTATCAAGAAAGAAAGGCCACCCTTCAATTCTGCTGCCGCTGGAGCTTACCACATAGAGCCTGTTATTGTATGTAGCAAAGACAATATCTGCCAGGCCGTCCGCATCGATATCCGCAGTCACCGGGGTACTGCTGGAGGTGTATCCTGTGTTGATGGGCCATCCGGGCAGGATTGATCCTTCACATGACAGGACATATATCCTTGTCGTTACCAGCGCGCATACAAGTCCGTATCCTGAATCGCCGCCAAGTGATACTTGCGATGGCTGCCAATGCAGCTTTGCAGGGAGTTGTACAGGCCAGCCGCGCAGGGGACTGCCATAAATATCGAGAAGATGAATCCTGGAATCGGCCGAACCGAATGTGATCTCGGGGCAGGAGTCATCATTCAGATCTACTACCGAAATGCCGGTTATGATTCCAGGCCCTGCAAATACGGGCCAGCCCGGTTGTTCGATACCGTTGTGATCGACCATGTGAACATACCCGGCGTTGTCCGCGTATACTACAACGTTACCCGTTATCGGTGAATAGAAGGCTGCCGGTTTTTTTGATACTCCCCGATCGGAGGAAACAGGGAACCCGTTCAGTATATGGCCTCTTCCCGTCCATCCTCCAAGGCCGTGATCTCCCATCGCAATGAAAATATCCATTGACCCTTCAGAGTTGTCAGCCAGAAGAGGGCTACTCATGGGTAAACAGCCGATATCTGTTTCCCATTCGGGCATTTGGAGTAACAATACTACCGAAATGAGCATGGAAATTGACATTTATACCCCAACCTGTCTGGTGCAATTCTTTTATATATACTATCTTTTACACCTCATTAAAGTCAACACCATAGATTCCTGTTCCATTATTCATTATGAATGAGGTGTAGAGGTTGACTCTTGGACAGATACAGCCAATAATTACATTTATGGTAGATGATATTGCCAGATGGCTCGGGAGAGAAGATCAAGGAATGGAGATTTTATGAAATATCTTATGATTATTGGTCTGCTTTTATTGTCTGCTGCTGTTCAGGCTGGTTCTCTTCCTTTTTCGCATTCCGGTGTTCTGGACTCTCCTGACGCTTACGTACTGCAGCATACTGAAGTAGAATTAGAACTTGCAGCCTCAATATACTCCGTTGAAGACACCACAGGTGCTTCCAACAGCGAGTTCATGGTTACAGGACACTTTGATGTAGGGCTGTTCAACTATGGTCAGATAGGATTTTCCTTTCTCGGTGATGGCGGAATCGTTGGGAATGTAAAAGTTGCCGTGCTGCATGAGGGAATTTCGGTTCCAGCGTTCGCTATCGGACTTGAGAATATTTCGGGAGAAAAATACGTTGACTGTTTCAAGATAGATTCCACCGGTGTAGAGCAGTTCTATCCCTACGATCATGCGCAGAACTGGTCAGCGTATGGTGTTGTATCAAAAGACCTCAGGTATATGCTGGGATTTACCGCTACTGTTAACCTGGGTATAGGTATAGGGCGTTTCGTTGGGGTAGTTGATTCAGGGGCAATGGGTATTGGAAGCTCTGTGGCCCACGGGCTTTTCGGGTCAATTGTCTACCATCCATCAGAAGTAATCACTGTTATCCTCGAACAGGATGGACGAGATCTTAACCTGGGGGCGTCGTACGATATCAATGATTTCATTACTCTTCAGTTGGCGTGGGCTGAATTCGAGCAGGCGATATTCCCGGCCGATGGTCAGGACAAGACCGATATCATGCAGAATTCGAAGGTATCGATTGGAATTCAATCAAGAATCGGACCCATTTTCGGTACTGAACAGATTGCCCTCGAACGTGAACGGCAACGAATTGAAAGAGCGAGAGACCGGTTGGAGGAACTCGAAGCCCGAAGAAGCGCTGCAGAAGCTGAACTGCAGAGACTCCGTGATCTTCTCGAGAACCGCTAAAGAAACGGCTTGTTAATATGAAGCTTCGTTCTTTACTGCTTGTTTTTGTCTGTATTGCTGCCTCAAGCGCTCAGCCTGAGAATGATTCAAATGAAATACCTGAGCCTGCTGATACAACAGAGACTACAAGCGTAATCCTGGAACGGGTTACTGCTGAGCTGGCGGAACTGGAAATCCAGATAATAAGGGAAGAGGAACGGCTGGAACGGATCCAGGCCGAGCTGGTCCAGCTTCGAAGGCAACATGCAATGTTTGCCAGCGCTGAAAGCGCTTTCCTTCTTGGCGAAGAGCTTTATACCGCAGGTTCGATTGTCTGGGCAAAGGACGCCTTTGAATCCGTGGTGAATAACTTTTCAAATTCGATTTACTTCACCGACGCTCTTTTCAGGCTTGAACTCATTTCCTTTGAGCTTCAGGATTATGAAGGAGCGATTGAATACTTCAACAGCTTGAAAGAAACTGATCCAACCTTTGAATTCATCGATCTGGCATACATAGCAGCAGGTCTGTCAACGTATAACCAGGGGGATTTTGCAGGATCAAGACTGCTATATAATAATGTACTTCCTTCAAGTGAGTATTCTACATTAGCGGAATACCTGAAAGCAGTTGCCTTTGTTGAAGAAGGCGACATTGATGCAGCCATGATAGTTTTCCAGGGGATTCTCAATAGTACGGGAGCCTCCTCGGGAGATGCTGATCTGGCGGACAGGGCCAGGATAGCACTGGCTCAGATACTGGTTGATGAAAGGGAGGATTACGAATCCGCCCTCGAATACTATTCTCGCGTATCACCCTTCAGTTCATATTACGATATTGCCATGATCGGGAAAATATGGATACTGATGCGTCTTGAGAAATATCAGGATGCATACGACCTGGCGGGAATAGTAATGAAGGAGATTCCGAATTCGGAACTCATTGCAGAATTTGAACTCGCCCAGGCGAATTGTGCTCTCGGTGCTGAGGATCTGGATGTGGCCATTAGGATGTACGAAGACCTGCTTGCCAAACATAGCGATACAGCTGATGACTACGACCTTTTTTTGTCAGGATCATCCTTTACCCAGGAGGAGTTCGAACTTGAAAGAGAGCGCCTTGACAGGATAAGGCTGGGTCTTGTTGAACTCAAGGAGGAAGCCTATACCCAGGGCGACATGGAGCTTGTCGATATGATCACGGCCGAGGAAGCAACACTGCGGACACTCTTTACTGAAATCAGTTATCTCGAGACGATTCTTTCACTGCCGGTTGAAATGGAAACCGAGGATCTGGTACGTCAACTGAGTATCCTGATTCAGCAGAGCAGAAGCAGGACGGAGATACTTACTCTTGCAGCAGGAGAAGTTCACGAACTGACAGAGAACATGGGAACCGAGCAGGACCGTCTTGACCTTATCGAGGTTGAAAGGGAGATCGATAGGATAAGGCTTTCACTTCAGGACCTTGCAGCCAAGTTCGAGGGGGGCATGACCGCCCAGCATGACTGGGTACATGAGACCCAGTACGGAATCGCAGTGGCTACTTTCATGGAACGCGAACTGAAACGCGATTCCGTCAGTTATCTTGGCGCCTATTACAGAAACAGGATAGAGGAAGCACTTGAAGAGGGCGATTCGCTTGAAGCCGCTGCCCTTGACAGCCTGAGATCCCGTGAGATCAATTCTCTCAACAGGAGAATAGATGAATCTGCCATTATATGTGCGGGGTATTTTGAGGATTATCTTGCCAGCTACCCCGATTCAAGGTTCATAGCTGATATTCTTGTCAGGCTGGCTCAGCTATACTACGACATAGACAATCTGCTGCAAAGCGAACGGCAGGCGGCAGCGGGAATGGATGAATATGTACCTGAGGATTATTCCCGGTCGATAGAGCTTTATCAGCTGATTCTTACGGAATATCCCGGCAGTGAAGTAGAGGACATAGCCCTCTATTCTCTGGGATACTGCCTTGAATCCATGACAGATTTCGAGGGAGCGGTTGATAATTACAGAAACCTGCTGCAGGATTATCCTGAAAGCGACCTTGCCGCTGAATGCAACATCCGCGTGGGGAACTTCTACTTTGATATACTCGAGTACGATTCCGCGCTGGTTTACTTCCAGAGTGTCCTGGACTATCCCGGCTGTAGTCCTAATCTCTTCCAGCATGGTCTTTACAAGTTGGGCTGGACTCAATACCTGACCAAGGATTTCATGAATTCCATTTCCACCTTCGCTTATCTGATCAGGGATGACCAGGCAATAGACAGTCTGGGAATCAGCAGAAGGGGTGATATCAGGATACTTAGTGAAGCGCGGGAGTATATGGCATACGATTTCCTCGAGATGCACGACATGTCCCCGACTGCTGTACATATCGCTATCGACTTTTTGAATGATTTTGATGATTCGGTCACCACAGTCAGCGTTATTCTCAAGATGGCGGAAATTTCTTCAGAAATGGCCAACTGGGATACTTCTATAGAGGCGTACAAGACTTTACTTACAGAAATCCCGTATTGTCATGAAGCCCCTGTTTATCAACTGAGAATCGCGCATGCCTACGAAGAACTCGGAGAATTCGCTCTGGCTGCCGATTCGCGTGATAAGCTGGTTTCCAATTACGGGGAAAACAGTGACTGGCACCAGAATGTTGGTGATGAATCGGCTATAGCCGTGACTGATTCCCTTCGGGGAACCTCCTTCGAGGAAACGATACAGTACTATCTTGAGCAGACTGTTACAACGAAGGAAAATCCCACTGCATTCACGCAGACCAACAATGCACTCATCGAAAGAATTGAAGATTACCTCCAGCAGTATCCGGCTTCAACCAGGGCTTACGAGTATCAGTTCCACCTCGGTGACGCATATTATCATACCGAGCAGTACATTAAGGCTGCGGACGTCTACTTCCATGTCGCAATGGACAGCAGTTCCTTCCAGAGACAGGAAGATGCTCTCAATAATGCGTTCTCATCCTATCTGATAGCTTACGAAGAAGTCCCTGGAGTGGACAGCCTCTCATTGAGAGAGAACCTCAGGGAAACCGTTCTGGCTTACACTGATCTTTACCCGAATGGTGAAAATGCTGCATTCTTCCTCTGGGCTGCAGCCCCTAAATTCTACAACGTTGGTGAATACGCTACTGGCAGGGAGATGTTTGGGTTAATCTTTAATAACTATCCCCGTTCAGGATACGAAGCACGGTCGGCAAAGTTCATTGCTGACTCCTACCAGCAGGATGAATTGTACGCCGAAGCGGAAGAATGGTATGGACTGGCATCGCAGGCCGCCGCTATCAGCGGAGAGGACCTTGGGGCTGATATAGAATACCTGGCTGCCTCTTCCGCTTACAATGATGCGGCTTCTCTGGCCGAAAGCGAGAACACTGAAGACCTGCTTGCCGCGGCGGCAAGATGGGAAGAAACAGCCCATGAGCACGCAGGGACCGATGTAGCACCCGTTGCACTTTTCGATGCTGCTGAAACCTATGGTAAAGCCGGTTCGACTAATGATGCTGTAAGGCTTTTCCAGGAACTTGCAACAAATTATCCTTCCAACGAGAATGCTCCAAACGGTCTTCTGAGGGCTGCATACCTTCTCAGAGAGGATGGTCTGAATGTAAGAGGGGCGGAGCTTTACCTTGAAGCTTACAACACCTTCCCCGGTGCACCCGATATGAACTCTGCTCTGGTCAGCGCGGCGAAGTGCTACGAAGACGGAGACAGGCAGGATCTGGCAATCGGGGTTTACCAGCAGATAGTCTCTGACGGCGCAGGAACAGCGGGCACTGTTATGGAATCGTATGCAAAGATAGGGGAAGACAATTACGACCTGGGGAATTACTCTATTGCCCGGAGCAATTTTGAGAACTGTATGACAGTATACGACCAGTACCATGATGGCCCGATAGAATACCCGGCAATGTCAGGCTTCCTGATTGGAAATATCTCTGCTGTGGATTACTATGCTCTTGTGCCTGTGAATCCTGAAAACGTGGAATACAAAACACAGCTTTTCAACGGGACTGTTGCGAATTATAACAGAACATTCTCATACCTTGATGATGATTACGTATTCAAGGCCGTTTTGAAGATCGGTCAGATCCAGGAAGATTACGCGAATGCCGTAGGCTTCATGAATCCACCTGAGGGACTTTCACCGGAGGATGAGGAAGCTTTTTATGATGCATTGATGGGAGCTTACGATACTTTTATTGAGAGGGCTGTATTAACATATGAGAACGGCCTTCAGCTTGCAGTGTCCAATGGTATAAGAACCGAGTACACAGATACCATTGCGGTTAATCTTGATCTGCTTCTTCCCGGAACAAGCTCCAGTGTCGGCTATTCTGTATCAACATCTACATCTGAGGACACAACTGCAGCTGCGGATAGCGTCGATGCAGCAATTGACGATGGATTCACTCCGGAAACCGGTGATGATACTGATGAATCCGGAACAACAGACGAAACACAGCTTCCCGATTCTGATCAGATACCTGCAGTTGAGCCCGATATTAATAACGAGGATGAAGATAGTGGAGGGGGGTGCTTCCTGTGGCCCTTCTGATTAATCCGTGCAGACATTTTTATGCTGCCGGAAAGATGATCTTTCTCTCAATTCTTGTTATAACTGCGACTGTTACAGCAGTATATGCCCAGACGGACGGAGAAGATGCTGAAGGAGCAAGCTGGGTAGGCGGAAGGCTCGTTCTTGAGGAGATAACGATCAGAGGAGAACTGAGGACTCCTCAGGCACTATTCATGATGCTGAAGGCCGCCCCGGATCTCAGCAATGTACTTCTTGAAAGAAGCTTTCTTGAAGATGTTATCAGGCCTGTTTATCCAGGCGCATTCGCTGATGAACCGAATCTGGGAGCGGGGCGCGTTATGATTACCCTTCCCGGGTGGGTAAGATACGGCTCGGTCGCTGTACTTGGTGGACTGTCAGTATATCGATATTCTCAGGGTGACGATGAACAGGGACTGGTTTTTGGAGTCATTGCCGGCCTTGACTTAATTGGAAATCTTATACTTGATCTGGTCGGTAATTGAAGCCAGACTGTTATTCGAGAGGAGATCATGCATGAAACGGATAGCACTTCCACTATTACTTTTTATCTCAATCATTCTGGCGGCAGGTTCCCTGTTTGCTCAGCCGGCCGAAGCTGATGTTACCAATGACAGCACAGGGACCGATTCCATCACGGTTGATTCAACTTCCGATCAGGAGGTTTCTGGTCCAACAGGAGAAGTGGAAGAACCGGTTGAACCAGAGATCGTAACAGCTGCCGAGGTTGAAGCTGAGGAAATCGAAGAGGGGGGACTACTCTCCGACATGGCCAATTTCTTCCGTAACGGCGGACCTGCAATGTGGGCCATTCTCATATTCCTTGCAGCCGGTATAGCGATAATAGTAGAGAGGTTCATATTCCTTTTCACAGTTGCCGATTTGAAGCCCGAGAAATTCATGGGCAGAATATCCGAATTCATAAGAAAGGGCAGTATCGAAGGAGCAATCGCCTCGTGCGCGGATAAGAATGCTCCACTTGCCCGCATAATAGAGGCCGCTCTTAGAAATTATAGAAATACTGAACGTGACATACAGAATGCCGTTGATGAGATGGCGCTTGCGGAACTGCCCCGGCTCAATGCCCGAACGGGGTACCTAGCAATGCTCGCAAACGTTTCAACCATGGTTGGTCTTCTGGGTACTATTTTCGGGCTGATAGCCGCATTCGAATCGG
>JAIOSX010000057.1 GCA_021107345.1 Candidatus Aegiribacteria sp. | reverse complement strand
CGTTACCTATTATGGAATCGCTAATATGTACATTCCGCAGGCGTGTCCCACAGCCGACAATGGTGTTTCTGACGATGGAGCCTCTTATTTCCGAACCTGAAGCGATGGATACGTAGGGACCCACTATTGAAGAAGTAATTTTCACATCAGCGTCTATGCTTACAGGTGGCACTATTACGGCACTTTCATGGTCTCCCTCCGATGAACCTTTTCCCAGTTCAAGCAGATTCCGGTTGGTTTCCAGAAAGGTTTCAGGTTCACCGCAATCGTACCAGTCCTCCACTTCAAAACACCCGAATGGGTGCCCCTCTTCAAGCATAAGCTGCATGGCATCAGTCAGCTGGAATTCCCCCCTGGTCTTTTTACCACTCTCTATGAGCCGTGATATGGCATCCATAAGAGTAGAGCCTGACGAAAAACCGTAAATACCCACTATCGCCAGATCGCTGACGAATTCTGAAGGTTTTTCTACGAGTCTTTCAACTTTTCTGTCATCCAGAACTACAACGCCGAATCGACGGGGGTCCTCTACCCTTTTAACTGCGATCATGTTCGATTCATCTCTGAATGCAAGTGAAAGATCAGCTTTGAATAGAGTATCACCAAGTACGACCAGTGTATGTCCGTCATCTGTCATTGGTGAGGCGAGATAAACGGCGGATGCGAGTCCGTCCATTCTCTCCTGAACAGCATAATCAATCTGAATGTCAGGATAGTTGTTTCTGGTCCATTTCACGATCTCATCGCCCAGATATCCAACGATCAGCGTTATATGATCTACTCCGTAAGTTTTAAGTTCATCTATGATATGTCCCAGTACAGTGTTTCCAGCAAGACGAATAAGAACTTTGGGCACAGACCACGTCAGTGGCCGCATTCGTGTGCCTTTCCCTGCAACCGGGATTATGGCGTGCATTCATTTCCCCCGATCGATTCTCTCCCGATGTATTTCATCAAGTATGATTTCAGGATATTTGGATTTAACGTAATCGAGAACGTGTTTTCTGATCTCCTCCGAGGATTTCATTGTTAGCACTCTTTCGGCAAGGTCATGAGCTTCACGCATGCTGATAGCACTGATCATTTCCTTTACATCAGGAATCAGTGTCAGAGGTACGCTGAGTTCGTTCAGGCCGTAACCCAGCAGCAGTGGAATGGCCAATGGGTCACTGGCCATCTGTCCACATATGCCAACCCACTGCCCTGCTTCACTGCATTTTCTGGCGACAATTTCGATCTGTCTTATTATTGCGGGGTGCAGAGAATCAAACAGCTTCGATACGTATTGACTGCCTCTGTCAACTGCGAGAGTGTACTGTGTAAGATCATTTGAGCCGATTGATACGAAATCGGTATGAGGGAGCAGTGTATCTATTCCTAGAACTGCCGCGGGAGTTTCAATCATGATGCCAAGAGGGGGGATATCTCCCCTTGGAATTCCCTCTCTGTCAAGTTCGGCTGCAATATTCTCCAGCATGACCTTTACCTGCAGAACCTGATCGAATCCTGTTATCATCGGAAGCATTATCCTGCTATTGCCATGTCTCGCAGCCCTCAACAGCGCCCTGAGCTGTCTTCCGAACTTCTCAGGACGGTCCAGACAGATCCTTATGCCCCTCCATCCAAGAAAAGGATTCCTCTCAACGGTCGGTATCGAATCCAGAAATTTATCCCCTCCCAGATCCAGAGTCCTTATTATCACCGGATCAGGATTCAGGGTCTCCAGTACATGCCTGTATGCTCTGTAATGCATTTCTTCATTGTCTTCTACATCAGGGGTGAGGAGTCTTATGAACTCAGTCCTGAAGAGACCTATACCTTTTCCTCCGAAACGTTTTACCTGATCCGCCTCCTGAGAGAATTCAATATTCGCCGAAAGCTCTATCGCCTTTCCATCTGCGGTTTCAGCGGGGGTATCAGCATTCAGTGCTATCTCCGCCTCGGCGATGTTGTAACGCTTCTTGAGTTCGTAATAGTACCTGAGTTCATCTTCATCCGGGTCAAGAATTACGTTACCGTGAATGCCGTCGATAATAATGGTCTGTCCCGGAATTGCGTATTCTGCTACATCGGTCAGGGCAACAACGGCCGGAATCCCCATACTCCTGGCAAGTATCGCGGTATGTGATGTAGAACCGCCGAGATCTGTTACTATTCCAAGAAGCTGCTTTCTTGAAAGCCCGGCGGTCTGTGACGGGTCAAGGTCGCTTGATACAAGAATAACCGGACTTTTAAGATTGGACAGTGCCTCCTTCTCGGTACCAAGCAGATTGGCCATTACCCTTCTGCCTACGTCCCTTACATCAACTGCCCTGCTTCTAAGGTACGGGTCCTTCATCGCACTGAAGCGTTCAAGTACATCGTAGAGAACCCTGCTTAAAGCGTATTCGGCAGATACCTGTTCATTCTTTATCCGGTTCTGGACATCGGCGATAATTGACGGATCGTTAACAAGAAGAATATGAACCTCTATGATCTGCTGTCCCTCGATGATATCGCTTATTTGATCAGATATCTGCTCGAGTTCCTTCCGCGTTTTTGTAAGGGCCTCGCTGAACCGTTCCAGCTCGATTTCAACCTCTTCGGTAGTTTTCAGGGTTTTCTTCTTTACTCTTAACTCTTCAACGTTCAGAAGAAATGCCGGTCCTATGGATACACCTGGAGACGCAGGTGTACCGTTCAGTCTAATACTCAATCGTTCTATTCCTCTCCAAATCCATTCCTGATAAGCTCGATGATCGATTGAAGTGCCTCATTTTCATCATCGCCATCAGCAGTGACTTCGATGATGCTACCCCTGCATGCCGCCAGTGTCATAACGCCCATGATACTCTTTGCGTTAACCGATTCGCCTTCAACTGTCATGTTTACGCTGCAGTCAAAAAGCGAAGCTGCCTTGACTATCTGAGCAGCAGGTCTGGCATGAATACCAAGCCTGTTCACTACTTCAGCTTTTTCGGTTTTCAAGCAGGTCCTCCAGATCTTTCTTTCTCTCTGATTTCTTCTCTTTTCTGATTATTCTCTCGATAAGGTCCTTTTCAACCTCCTCCGGAACATTCCTTCCCTTCTTCATAAGAAGATAGTTCATAACCGCAACCTCAAGAAGAAGCGTAAGGTTCCTGCCTGGAAGCACAGGTATGATGGTCAGTGGGATCGGCAGATCAAGTATCGTACTGATCTTCTGAATAAGGCCGGTTCTGTCGAAATCCTGATTGTCCCTGGACCATTCCTCAAGCTTTACTTCCAGATTGATCTGCTGCCTTTCCTTTACAGATCTGATACCGTAGAATGCGGAGGCATCAACCAGACCAAGTCCTCTTATCTCCATATGGTGAGCCATTCTGGAATCGCCTGTACCGAATAATGCATTGCCGATTCTTCTTACATTGACCCTGTCGTCTGCGATCAGTCTGTGTCCCCTCTCAAGAAGTCCGAGTACAGTCTCGCTTTTGCCTATCGCGCTTCTTCCGGTGCACAGAACTCCTGCGCCGAATACCTCAACAAGACTTCCGTATACATTCGTTCGAGGTGCGAAAACAAGATCAAGAAAACTGCATAGATCACGCATCAGCGGAGTGGTATCCCTGGTTGAGAGAAACAGAGCAGAAGAATTGGATTCAGAGAGGTCGATAAGCTCATCCGGAGGCTTGAGCCCCTTGGTTACAATGCAGCAGTATATAGGGAATTGAAAAAGAGATTCAAGTGAAGACTTCCTGTGTTCTGCAGAAAGCGAATCAAGATATGAAATCTCAGTTTCACCGATGACCTGCAACCGTTCATAAAGGAATTTATGGAGATATCCGGTCAGGGCCATTCCGGGCCGGCTGATATCCTGAGATTCAATCAATCTTCCGTGTCCGGTATCTCCGTTCACTGTTTTCAAGTCAAGCCGGTCACCCAGTATCTCGAAGAGCTTACCGACCGAAAGCTCCGCCCTCTCAGGAATGTCTTTCATCGGGATTTACTCCGTTATTTCTGTTCTCTCACCAATTCTACAACCTGTGTTTTTCCGCTGGAGGTCGAGTATACAACACTGAGCTTACCGGTTTCAGTTTTCTGAAACACATAATTCCCGCCCTGCTCGATTTCGTAATTCATTATTGCGTTTTCTGTGTTCAACCTCGGTACTTGTTTTGTATCATTAATCAGTATACCGTCATCAAGCTCCGATTCCTCTGCTGCAACGTAATAGCTAAGAGAACTACCGTTTGAATTATTCCTGTGTGGATGGTTATGCATTTTATCCTTGAATTTTCTTACCTGACTTTCCAGTGAATCAAATGCGTTGTCGAAAGCAGAATAGATATCATGTGATTTCGATTTGGAATCCAGTTTTATGTGATTTCCCCGCACCTGTATGTGAACGTGGTTTGTTCCCGAGGTTACTTCCAGTATCACATGGACATCTTTAATACCATCATAGAATCTGTCTATGGTATCGAGTTTGTGTTCAACATGTTGCTTCAGAGCATCCGTCAGGTCAAAGTGTCTTCCACTGATTTCAATGTTCATTTAGAACTCCCTTCAGTAGGTGTCTATTCTCAATGGAAACCGTTAACTAGAAACAAAAATACTGTTCCGCATATGCAACTGGGCATATCCTGAACAGCGAGGCCATAAACAAATGTATTTATCACAAAACAATAATATGGTTCCTGAAGGGTCGGGTCAACAGCAGGAAAATATTGGATTCCCGATTCAATCTGATATTTTTATCTATTGTAGTTGCTTATGAATTCCTCAACTTCGGGGATACCGCCCTGGAATATCAGATAGCCGTTGGGTGGTTCCCTCTCAGTGATCTCGCCGGCTATCGGTGTAAGCATGATCTTTTGAACCTCTTCCCTGTCGTGGCTCTGTCCAAGTGCCCAGCACAATTTCACGTATGCCACTTCAGGAAGCATGTTCGATGCAGGAATTACACCAAGTTCCATCATATCACGCCCGGTGTCGTACACGAACATCTGTACGTATCCCCAGAGTGTCTG
>JAIOSX010000090.1 GCA_021107345.1 Candidatus Aegiribacteria sp. | reverse complement strand
GAGTTGAATAAGTCTGTCGATAAGTTCCGTATACGGTATACCACTTTCCTGTTCACAAGCCAGCTTCTCCATACTCTAATCTATTACCGATATGTCGCATAACTTCGAATTTTCTGTGTCTCCAGATTAATCTAACAAGTATTTAATATACATCGCCTGATTCATCCGGAAAACATGCTGAATGATTCATTCATGATAGGCAGGAGATCCGCTGTTGCCGTCTTCATTTCAGATAGTATTTTAACGGTTGTACGGCTCTATTTTTGCAGCTTTTCAGGATGGACACGAAACTGGCTAAGGGGAGAATTTCATAAATGGATTATCGATTAATAATCTTCGATGCCGACGGAACCCTCAGGTACTGTACGATTGAGGGGCAGCCATGCCCGAACAGATCAGGTGAATGGAAACTATATCCGGATGTAATTGAGAAACTGGCCCGATTCAACTGGGCTCATCCCGGAGAGGAATCCGGAGTGGGTTACGGCATCGCCAGCAATCAGGGAGGTGTAGGCGTTGGTTACTTCGCAGAGGATACTGCTGTGAGATTAATCGAGGACACCTTCAGCGAAGCTTTCGGTTTCAGTCCTGCGGAAGGAACTATCGAGATATGTCCTCATGTTCCTCACAGCGGTTGCGGCTGCCGTAAGCCTGCTCCTGCGATGCTTAACCGTTTGATGAAGCTTTACGGGGTTTCTCCCGAAAACGTTCTATTCGTCGGCGATCGGGATGCAGACAAAGAAGCTGCTTTCAATGCCGATTGTGATTTCCAATGGGTCAGTGAGTTCTTCGATAGAGATCCGGAGTTATGATCTGAATGGAGAATGATCCAGCCCGGCTGCAAATCACCTCAGAAGTAGTATCCTGCTGAAAAAAAGTAATATCCGGGCCAGGTTCCGAATTCGGAATCTGCATCTCCTTCCGATCATTAGAAGTTCTTCCCAGCCCTCGGGTTATTCCCGCTTTTATGACAGTATTCTGTGAAATGCTGTATTCGCCGTTCATAGAAAGGTAAGCCGATACATCGGTAAGATTGACAAGCGCCTGGCCAGTGAAGTTGAGAAGTGGTGTTACTGTCCAGTTTGTGCCCGGGCTGAGATAGTGTTTTCCCAGGAGATAGATGCCGCCGTTCCTGCAGGCACTGCTTGAGAGGATGTCGGGATAATCTTCCGGATCATCGACTCCTGGTGAGTTGAAATGGTATTCAAGGAATCCGTACAGTGCAGCGTTCAGCCAGCTTCTGTCGTATCCTGCTGAAAGACTCCAGTAAGTTTCTTCACTGCGATCACTAGAGAAGAATCCTGTCGAAACAAAAGCGCATTCTACCCATCCCGTTCCCTCTCCAACAGAACGGTTCAGGCTTCCGCCTATCATGAGGTTCTCCCTGAAGCATGCTGCGAGCAGGGTTGCATCGGTCCTGAATAAGTAGAACCTTCCACGCAGCCAGCAGCCGCTGTCAGAGAACCTGGCATCCTTCCCGAAAACGTAACCAGCATCCAGCTCAGACATCATGCCGATCGGGAAAACTGACCTTGCCGCGTCTACACCGGTTCTATATTCGGTATCCAGCGTACCGTACTGAAAAGGGGCAATGAAGTCGGTGGGACTGACGGATTTCGCCACTCCCCAGTAAACAGCCTGTCTTCCAAGTGTCAGTGTTGAGAAAGAAGTTCTCACTCCAATGTTCAGCCTGTCAATATCATGAAGCATGCTGAAGGATTCGCTACCACTCCACGTCGAAGGGAGTATTCTGTTTTCAGGATCTGCAAGCCTGAATATGTGAACTCCCTTTTCCACGCTGAGAGCCGGATTACCTGCGGAGGGATACAGTGCCCATGCGGCGCTTAAATTAACTTTGCCTGCCCTGTGATGGACCATAAGCCGCAGAGGAACCTGGAATACATACGTCAGGGAGGAGTCGGGAAGTGATTGATCCGTTATGGAAAACTCAGGTTTCAGTGTACCGGATAATTCAGCAGCCCGGGCAGTTATTCCCCCAAGCAGTGTCAGAAAGAGTAAACCGGTGAGGGCCGGTTTCATCAGCATTCTTCCGAAGATTCTTTTCCGTCGATCTTTCCGTCCCGTAGAATAACGATCTTCTTCGCTCTCTGCATGACGATCTCATCGTGGGTTGAGAACAGGAAAGTCATACCCGTATCCTCATTCAGCCTTCGCATCATATCAAGGAGGGCACCGCTGGTCTTTGAATCAAGGTTTGCGGTGGGTTCATCAGCGATAACAAGGGAGGGACGGGAAACCATTGCTCTTGCCACTGCCACCCTCTGCTGCTGGCCGCCTGAAAGCTGCATGGGAAGCCTGCCTGCGTATTCGGCGATCCCTACTTTCTCGAGAATGATCATAACCCTTTCATGGCGTTCTGCTGGAGGAATTCCCTGAAGAAGCATTACGTATTCAACATTCTCTTCTACGGTGAGTACTGGAAACAGATTGTAAGCCTGGAAAATGAAGCCTATATGATCCCTTCTGAAGTTGGAGAGTTCTTTTCCGCTCATATCTGAGATCAGTTTTCCAGAGAGCCATACTTTCCCCTCCGTGGGCGTATCGAGTCCGGCAAGAACATTGAGAAATGTCGTTTTCCCCGAACCTGAAGGTCCTATTATGGCGGTGAATTCACCCTTCTGAAGAGTGAAGTCTATGCCCCTTACCGCATGAACCGGGACTCCGGAATCATCGTATGTCTTAACAACACCTTCAGCAACTATTACATCATTATCTGTCATATACATCTCCGTGAATACAAGGAAACTCGATTTCCTGCCATATCAGAATCAACTCCCATTATAACTTTTATGTTCCCTCTTTCTCAGTTTCTTAATCTGAAGTCAAGGATACCGCCGGAAATTTATCCGGTCAATATCAGTGCTGGTGAATTTACATCGGAAACCTGCATACCCTTGTGTGACATGAAGTATCGATACCATTTTTGTCGAAATAGTTCTGGTGACAGTCCTCCGCAGACCAGAAATCACCTGCGGGGATCAGCTCTGAGACAACTTCGTATCCCCGGTTTCTGAGAGTACGGACCAGTTCTTCCAGTACTGCAAGCTGTTCGTTCGTGGTATAGAAAACCGCTGACCTGTATTGGGTTCCTGTATCTGATCCCTGGCGGTTAATCTGGGTCGGGT
>JAIOSX010000004.1 GCA_021107345.1 Candidatus Aegiribacteria sp. | reverse complement strand
GGGATATTCAGAGCATCAAGAATTTTCCTCCATGGAGCCGGAGCGAAGTAGTAACCGAGCAGGAGTGAAAGAAAAGACATACCGATCATTGGAAGACTGGCACTCTCTCTGGAATTCGCCCAGAATTCTGCAAGCCCCGGGCGCCACATGGGCCATAGTTCAAGAATGAAATAGAAAACAGCTGTGATCAGGAGAATCATACCACCCCAAGTAGTCAGGTGGTGGAACAGTTTCTTGCGATCATCCTTCATTTAGACGCTCTCTTCTTTTCTGCGTTACTAATCCGAACGTGACCATTATTAGCACAGCCAATATTCCAATCATTGATATGATCAGTCCCAGTGAAACATCTGATGAATCAAAGCTGAATTCCACTTCATGAATTCCTGAGGGCACCACAACAGCTCTCTGCCAGTGATTCGACTGAAGCATCGGTACGGGGTTGCCATCAATCCGTACATGCCACCTGGGATACCAAAGGTCAGCGAGAACAAGAAGGCCATCATATGGATTATCCGTACTTATCACAATCCTTTCAGCTTCATCAACGATTATTGATGACCTGGCCTGTGAAACATCCATGAACTCTGGAAGTTCAACCTCATCGTAGATAACGGTCATTTCCTGCGGATTGAGACCTGACGCCAGAAGAGCAAGGCATCTATCCTCTTCCAGCTTAACCCAGGATTCCGCAAACCATACTCTGGGGAGGGGTCTTTCCGGAAGTAAGGCTTCAAGAGTGTCAGCATAGGATGGATCAGATTCACGGGTCTGCAGAATCAGGGATTCTCTGAACTGCTCGTAAGTAAGGTATCCATCCTGCCCCTGAAGTACAGTGAACGCAGTGTGTCTCAATGCGGGCAGCCCTCCGGAGGAAATTATTAGCTGAAGATCCTCGGCCATTGCAGGTTTTGCCGCATGGTAGCCCATTACAGATCTGATCCCGAATGGGACTAAATCATTTCCCCCGGGAAGCAGTCTGCCTGCACCGACCATTTCAGGCAGGTTAGCCGGAGCAATAAACAGTTCGTTCACATCGGTCTGAGGCAGATATACCTGAAAATTTCTGTTTACTGGAACCAGCTCAATTGTGAGTAGAGCGGTGATGATGATGCCGGGTATTGCATACCGTTCCCTGAGCTGTTTTCTAAAATATAGCAATCCGCAGATAGCAAGAGCTACTCCTGCTGCTTTAAGGAAGTCCGGGGCGGCCATGTCCACACGCCTTTGCACCACAAAGGAATATCCGGTCGCGCTTGCGTTACCCATCCTGCTCCACCATCCGGATTGAAAGCCTGGAAGCAGAACGCCTGCAAGGAGATAAGCGAGGACACATACTCCGGAGAAAGCTGCGATTCCGAAGAGGAATTTCTTTCCGTTGAGTTTTTTCCTGACGAAGAGCGCATCAAATCCGGGTCCGGCGGCTAGCGCTATTGCAGAAGTGGTAAGAAAAGCAGCCATGTGAGGTGCTCTGAGTTTTCTGAAGATCGGGATGGTTTTGTACAGAATCCCGAATAGCGGTGTATATCCTCCCCAGGATACAAGAAGACCCACCACCATAATCGTCAACAGAGGCCATCGGTATTTCCTCCTTGCCCCGATAAAAGCTGCCAAGGCCAATAGAAATACAGATATTCCTACGAATTCACTGCTGAGGCGAAGACCCAGTCTGCCATAATAAAGTGGTACTCCAGAGATAGAACTGCCTGGGAATCCGTGTCTGTAACCGAACAGCCTGGGGAATAGCATTGTCAGCGTTTCTTCCGGTGGTAGCGAATAGCTTGCAGCTTGATCAAAAGAAAGACCATCTCCTCTGGTGGAGTATCTGGAGAAATTGTAACCCGGAAGAAGCTGCACCGCTCCTATCGCCACAGCCAGAAGCACAATAACTGAAAAACCAATCAGAGCTTTCAATGTGTTTGTCTTCCACGAACCACAAGAAGAAACTGTTCTGAAACCAAGCCAGATAAGGGCTGCTCCGGACGAGTAAAGAATCATCTGAGGATGGCTTGCCAGGGCCTGCATACCCAATGCGACTCCACCTATGGCAATGTATTTTCCTCTCCTTGTTTGCATCCATTTTTCGCATGAATAGAGCAGAAGCGGAAGAAAGCTCCAGCAGATAATCTTGCTAGCATGACCGGCATAGAAGAGGGTGTTCGACCAAGATGTGCAGGCAAATGCAAGGGCACCCACTATTCTACCCCATTTACTTACTCCGATTGATCGAAGAAATAACCATGCGAATATTCCACCGAATAACATATGGATAGGGAATAGAAATCTTGCAATTCCCTCGGTACCAGCTGAAAGAAGAAGCAAGCCGCGCACAGGATAGAACACAGGTGCTGAGAATGAGGAATAAAAAGGTATTCCGCAGAAGATGTATGGATTCCAGTGCGGGAGTCGTCCATTCTGCACTGCTTCCTCTGTAAAAGAGAAGAATGGGTAACCCTGGGTAACAGTATCGCTCAACTCACCTCCGGGAAGTTTAGCTGAGCTGAATACAGGCCAATATGTAAGGATAACCAGGATCAGTAACACTCCCGGAAGTATACATCTCTGCCAGATCGGGAGTTTCATCATCACTTTCCCTCCCTTCGGAGAAACGAAATCGATTTCGCACTGATTCCGGCTAAGATCACCTCTATTACAGCAAGCATCAATCTCTGACCCAATACAGCTGCAAGAATAGGACCAGTTTCACCCGGACCAGATATCATTGCAACGGTTGCGGCTTCTCTTACACCAATACCACCCGGTACGAGGAATAAAATATACCCGGCCAGCCAGGATAGCGGAGTCGCAGCTATACAGACAAATAATCCTTTACTGGATATTCCGAGAGCCTCAAGTAAAATGAATAGAGAAACCCCCCTAACAATAAAGACAGCAGAAAAAAGGCCGATCACTTTTATCGAAAGGCTTGGTGGGAGAAATGTTACTC
Source organism: Candidatus Aegiribacteria sp. (assembly GCA_021107345.1). The sequence continues at coordinate 4,408 of JAIOSX010000004.1, read as the reverse complement.
TATTCGTTCTTCCAGAGCTGATGGTACTATTACTTCTTTTCTCCCTGAGTCGATAAATATATTTCTGTACGGGATGAAGCAACGGTAGAACCAGCATGCATATGCCCGCCGTTACTGCCGCTGCTCTCAGAATATTCGAGTTAAGAAACTCAGGAAACAGCAATGTGGCAGAAAGGGTTATTAAGCCAACTGCGGTAGCAACATGCATTAACTCATACAATGATGCTAAAGCAGCACTCAATGTACTGATACCATTTGATTTCAGATAAGCTGCTCTCCCGGCGAAAAGCCAGATCTTTCCCGGGATGTATCTTCCAAGCCGGGTTGCGAACCATATCCCTCTGAGTTCCCTGGAGTCGGAAGTAGCTCCGAGTGCTTTTGATATCCATATCCATCCTAGAGGAGTGAACCAGAAGGACGTGAAAAGAAGAAGAGCTGAAAGCGCAATAAGCAGAGGATCAGGTTCCCAGTTCAGCTGCGTTATTTCAGAAAGCCATTCATTTCCATACTTGAGGATCAATACCACAGAAAGTACAAGCAGAATCAGCAAGATGACTCTGCTGATCCATACAAGACGTTGTCTTACCATCATAGCAGCTTCTCGAATCTATACCACTTCAGTGTTTTCTGAATACCATCAGAAAGAGAGATCGAGGGTGTAAATCCGGCCCCGGCAGCCTTGCTGATAGAAACGTAGTGATCTTCACTGAAAAGCCTTATTCTGCTGCATGATAGAGATCTGGGTTTGAAAGGTCCTGATCTTAAAGCTAAAGAATAGAGAAGTCGAGGTAACGGAATTGCAATAAGTTTCTGTCCCATTTTCTGTGCTACTAAAGCACCGAAATCTCTTATAGAGACTACCTCAGGACCACCTATATTGAAGAGTCCTGTATTCAGGCATTTTCCTGGCATTGAGTTTTCAATTGCGTTACAGACATCTGAAACAAAAGTCGGTCTTATCCTTCCGCCATTTAAACCAATAAGTGGAAGCCAACCTTTTCCCACCTGCTGGAAGAAGGGTAGTTTGTGCCTGTCTCCAGGGCCATAGACGAAATCTGGTCTTAGTATTGTCAGGTGTCCTGACTTGGAAATATAGTGTTTACGCAGAGCTTCCTCACCTTCGTATTTTGATTTCTCATAATCTCCCCATGGATTAGCCGGGCTGTCTTCGGTAACATCCGCATGAAGACCTGCAATGCCGGGTGTGCTGAGATGAATCAAATGGATTTGTCTGTCTCTGCATATGTCCGCCAGCATCATTGGCAGGATTACATTGGATTGTGTTAACTGATTGGGATCAGTTCCTGGAAGTCCCAGTTTGCCAGCGCAGTTAACGATTACATTTGTATTTTCCGGGATGGAAGTTTCGGCCAGATCACCATCAGCAGACCTTACATGACTTTCTACCGAGAAATCCTTCTCAGATAAATAGGTGAATACCGCTGAGCCGATGAAGCCACCTGCTCCAGTTATCAGAATATTCAGAGTTTTCTCCCTATCTCTTGAATGTGCATCGAGTTATCAAGCAATGAATGTTTTGCCCGTTTGAAATTCCTTCAATAGCTAAAATAACGTGTATAACATTCAATAAGCAAATATATATATTCCTCATCGAAAGTGACGATTTCAGATTGTATGAATAAAGCTTATCGAATTCACTTCGCTGCGAACTTAGGAAGGGAGCTCCAGCATGATAAAGACAGATTGCATTCATTTCCTTGGACACATACCATGCAAACCGCACAAACTGCATGGATATCACTGCAATTCGTGTCCGGAGTATCTACAACGACAAGGCCGAATTCTAATAATCAAGCTTGCCGCTGCCGGTGATGTGATCAGAACTACACCTGTTTTAGTACCTTTGAAAAGGGAATTCCCTTCTCACAGGATTGCATGGCTCAGTAAGTACCCTGAACTTCTTCCGAAGATCATTGATGATTCTTTATCATTCTCACTGGAGTCAATACTTTGGTTGAGAAACACTTACTTCGATCTGTTGATAAATCTTGATAAAGACAGAGAAGCCTGTGCTCTTGCGAAAGAGATAAACGCCGGGAGGAAGCTGGGTTATATTCTTGACGACAATGGTTACTGCAGTCCTTGCGACCAGGACGCCGCACAGAATAAGTTCATTACAGGTTTATTCGATGATGAAAACAGGAAGAACAGGTTGTCCTATGTAGAAGAGACGATGGCCATGTGTGGCTATGAGTTTCAGGGGGAGGAGTACATCCTGGATATGCCTGACACTTGCGTAGATCTTGAGATCCCGGGGACTGGGCTTGTTATAGGATTGAATACAGGATGTGGAAGCAGATGGACCAGCAGATTATGGCCTGAGAAATACTGGATAGAACTGACCCGGCTTCTTCTTGATCAAGGAAACAGAGTCATGCTTCTTGGAGGACCAGAAGAAGATGAGAAGAATACAAGAATTTCAGGGCTAACGAGTGCATACTACCCTGGTTGTTTCTCGTTGGAAGAGTTCATTTCAATCATGGATAGATGTGAGGTAGTAGTCTCTGCCGTCACAATGGCTACGCATATAGCGATTGGTCTAAAAAAGAAACTTGTCCTGTTTAACAACATCTTCAATCCGCATGAATTTGAACTGTATGGAAGGGGAGTCATCCTGGCTCCTGAACAGGAATGCACCTGTTTCTTCCAACCCAGATGTACAAACAAGAGTTTTTGCATGGAAACACTCACTCCAAGTACCGTTCTGGAAAGCATAAACTGTCTGCTGAGTTCGAAGTGAAGGTTTGCATTCTTGGTCCAGCACCACCTTTCCGCGGAGGCATTGTTACTTATCTCGGGATGCTTGCGAGAGAACTTAAGGGAAAGGGTAATGAAGTATTCTGGTCTTCCTTCAAGAAACAATATCCACGGTTCTTGTTTCCAGGATCGAATCAACTTGGAGAAGTTGCTCCATGGATCAGGATGGAGAACAGTCCTCGATTTGTACCATGGTCACCCTTAAGCTGGTACAGGACTTACAGGGATATCAGAAAAGAAAATCCCGTGGCGGTTTTAATGAAATACTGGCTGCCCTTTTTTGCCCTCGGTTATGCTGCAGTTGCCTGGATGCTTAATCGCAACACTGATATCAGAACTATCTACATACTTGATAACGTCATACCTCATGAGAAACAGCCCTTCAGCCGTGTATTGGGCAAAGCTGCATTAAGCCAGGGTTATGGATTCATAGCACAGTCAGAGAACGTGAAGAGCGATCTTCTTTCTGTCCTGCCGAAAATCAATAAGGACAGTATCAAGTTGATTCCACATCCAGTATATGACTTCGGTGAACCTGGAGTTAAAAGGAAAAGCAAAAGTGAAGCCCGGAAAGAGCTGGGACTTCCTATGGATATAAAGGTTGTACTGTTTTTCGGGTTTATCAAACCGTACAAGGGAGTGGACTACTTAATTGATGCATGTCCGATTCTGAAAGATAGATATGGTAATGGTATTAGAGTGTTGATAGTCGGGGATGTTTACGGAGATAGTACGCCTTATTACGACAGAATCTCAAATTCTGGTGCCGAAGATATTATTGATTTCGATAACGGTTTCGTTCCCGACAGTAAAGTTGAGGATTATTTTATTGCGTCAGATCTTCTCGCACTCCCATATCTGTCAGCAACTCAGAGCGGTATTATTCAGATAGCTTACAATTACGATCTGCCGGTGGTAACAACAGAAGTTGGTGGATTGCCCGAAGTAGTTCATGATGGTGAGACTGGATTTCTTGTTCCTCCTGAAGATTCAGTAAAACTGGCAGAAGCAGCAATTCGCTTCTTCGATGAAGATTTTGCACCCAGACTTGCTGAAGGAATTGCTAAGGAAAAGCACAAGTATTCCTGGAATAATCTGGCATCAGCGATTCTTGATCTTGCAGCCGAGTAACGCATTGTGAAGCCACTTATTAATGTCTATTTCCTCGTTGATGGCATTCAACTGAAAGCGAAATATCAGGGTGTGAATCTGTATACGACCTCACTTGCCCATAATGAAGGCCATCTCGTCGGAAGTCTAAATACTTTGATCTTACCTCTGATCCCAAGTACCTGAGGTCTCTTGAATCCAAGCCAATCTGACCAGTCAAGGAAATCCTTCACTGTCCAGTATCGAACATGTTCTCTTGGATCTGAAATGTAGGTAAGCGGAAATCTCCCAAACATTAATCTTAAGCGATGTGCGATATATCCAAGATTTGGAGTTGATACATACAGACCTTTTCGGTATTTACCTTTCAACTTCATCATCAATATCTCTGCATTGATGATGTGCTCAGCAACCTCGAAGAGGACAATATGATCATAAACTGAATCCAACTCAGTATTCATATCAGTAAGATCGATATTGAGAGTTTTAAATCCTTTTGAGGATGTTACTGCAAGGGCAG
>JAIOSX010000319.1 GCA_021107345.1 Candidatus Aegiribacteria sp. | reverse complement strand
TATCATCTCTGTCGCTGCTGCGAAGGGGTAATCGCATTCTGGTTATCAGATGAAGCACATTTGTGTAGAGAGCCTCGGAGGAAATGCCAAAACCTACAACTCTGCTTTGGCAGACAGTATCGTATCCTTCAAGATCAACCCATTCCAGGTTCTCTCTGCCTATGATCTCATCCATGTCCGGAGCGGGACAGAATGCTCGTCTGACATCAAACTGACCGCTTGAGAGCAGAATATGCCTTAGAATCACAAGTCCGAAATTGGACATGCCCAGCTCGTATATATCGGGATATACAAGTGTGATCCTTGGCTTTCCACTTACACTTGCATCAAGGTTCCACTCTCCCCCGGTATACTGCTGGGGCCTCTGAACTTCTTGAAGAAATTGCCCGTAGGGATGGTTTGAGCAGATCAAATTCGTAACGGGGCAGGCAGATCGATTTTCTGTGAAACCGGATTCGCCAGAAGTCCATGATCTCTGTAAGTGGAGACCGTCAGATCCAGGACTTTGCTTCTGGCATTATCGAGCGATATCCCGGATGAAAAACCGAAACGCCAAAGAACTGAACAGAGGACACCTTCAACCTCGCGATCGTTCCTGCGCAGGATTGCTGTCCAGTTCTCAGAAACACTGTCGATTCTGTCAGTTACAAGGACATCGATCCAAACCATCCTGTCATCCGACCGATCAACAGTCTTGCTGATATCTTCGATGAAGGACCATGTCTGCTTGTTGGGGTTAACAATATCATGGTAGCGGGAAACTATCCCGCTGATGGTTTCTCTGCCCAGGCAGGGGTTCATGAAGCACCAGTAATCATATCTTTCGAGACTGTCGGGGCACGTTTCGGGATATATCCGCCTGAAAGTTGACAATGCGGTCAAGGCAGCAGGATCGGGAGCTTTCAGCCTGACAGCTATCGAGATATTTCCCATACTATCTATTCCCTCTGAAGTGATCTTCAAGACTCTTGAAAAAAAACGATCCGGGACCTTTTGTTGCGGCAAAGGAATCGGAATGAAGTGACTGATTCCTGCGGTTCCCCCATTCTCCTGGAATGAACGGGGGAAGCTGCCACATCCAGAAAGCCCTTTCGGGATGAGGCATCATTGCCAGCACGTTTCCACGGTCGTTCATTATCCCTGCGAGGTTAAGAAAGGAACCGTTCGGATTAACCGGATAATCACTCGATTCGATTCCTTTTTCATCGCAGTATTTCAGAGCCGCACTGTTCGATGCTCTGTAGTGATTCTCCTCGGAGAAGACAAACCTTCCCTCGGCATGGGCTATGGGCAGAGGCATGATACCGTTGCCTGTCTTTCCAAGCCATGGACAAATTCGCTGAGCCTTCGTAGTGGCGTGAAGGAATACCCACCTGCTCAGATAACCGCTGCGTCCGCTGATGTGGTTCGCCGCAAGGGCGGATTCTATTCTTCCTCTTTCCCATCCGGGGACCAGACCGCTTTCCACAAGTATCTGGGCACCGTTGCATATCCCCAGTACAGGTTTGCCATCAGCAGCCTCGCTGAAGACCAGATCCATTATTTTTTCCTTTGCTGCCACAGCGCCGGCACGGACCCTGTCCTGAAACGAAAACCCCCCTGGAAGTATGTAAGCGTCCGGCCGTCCATCCCTCAACTCCTGCCATTGATTCCACCGGTAAATACAGCTATCCATGCCGCTATTCTGTACAGCACGGGATGTCTCATACTCGCAGTTTGATCCGGGGAACTGAATCACCGCGACCAGAGGAACGGATTTCATTCCGTTATCTCCTCTCTCCAGATAATCCTGTCGAGCCTGTTGACATGGTCTTCCAGTATATCCTGAAGATCCATTCTCCACTCTGACGAAGCGATACAGAAATCATCCGTTACCCTTCCTACCACGGCAAGAAATTCCGGTTTACTCTCTATTGCATCCCAGGATTCCTGTGACATTTCAATGAGATAACCGGGTGTTTCGGAATAGAGGAAAACGGGGTCCATCGCTTCACTATCAAAAATAATTCCCCTTCTGGCATCAGTTCGAGAAGCAATGGCCATTTCCGCTGCGGCCAGTATTATTCCACCCTCCGATATATCGTGGACGGATCTTGATATGCCCGCTTCGCAACATTCGAGTACGAACCGGGCCATTTCTCGTTCGAGTTTACCCCTGAATGCGGGTACTCTGCCCCCTCTGTGTTCGATACAAACTCTATAGAACAGACTTCCCCCCAGTTCATCTCTCCGGTTACCCACCAGGATAATAAGGTTTCCGGGTACCTTGAGAGATATGTCGGTGGATCTGGTAAAATCATTTATCCTGCCGAAGACAGCAACTATGGGTGAGGGGGGAATAGCACCACCGTTCGATGACTGATTGTAAAAACTAACATTGCCCGAGACTATCGGGAGAGGTTCTTCACCTTCAAGACCAAGTTCTTTGCAGGCGGCCGCAATTCCTTCCACACCTCTGCGAAACTGCCAGAAAACATCGGCTTTTTCAGGATTTCCGTAATTCAGGCAGTCTGTTGCTGCAATAGGAACAGCTCCTGTCGCCACGACGTTTCGGACGGCTTCACCTACTGCGTGTGCTCCCGCAAGAAAGGGATCAAGCTCACCGATCCAGGGATTGCCGT
>JAIOSX010000039.1 GCA_021107345.1 Candidatus Aegiribacteria sp. | reverse complement strand
CTCTGGATATGGGAGGCGCTTCCTGCTCGACAGACGGATACAATTCCAGAGTATACGCAGGTGGTTCCTCGTTCCCAGGGGTTTTCGGTTCTACCTCACTGTACGGCAGAAGCTTCCTCCTGTTCTTCCAGGTATCCGCTGAAGTATCGGACGGGCTTTTCCTGAGGGGAGCTCTGGGAAGGAAAACCGTTGAGGATACCGATTTTCTGGGATCGGGCTGGGAGGAAACCGAAGGCGATTCAAGAACGGAATTGGGATTCCAGCTTGACTACGCCTTTCAATAGTTGAATCGTTCTCCCCGATAATGTTAATTACTCACTTTCAAAAGGGGGCTGCAATGAGGCCATCGTGGGATGAATATTTCCTGAAACTCGCCATGCTCGCCTCCGAGCGGGCAACCTGCCCAAGGATGCACTGCGGGTGCGTACTGGTTAAGGACAAGTACGTTCTCTCCACCGGCTACAACGGTTCGCTTCCGGGGCTCGAACACTGCGAGGATGTGGGATGCCTCATAGTTGATAATCACTGTGTCAGAACTAATCACGCGGAGATGAACGCGATTGCACAGGCCGCAAGACATGGTATTTCCATCAATGGAGCCACTGCATACGTAACGAACATGCCCTGTACTACGTGCGCAAAGGCTCTTCTGGCGGCTGGTATTGCACGTATCGTGATCTTTTCCGATTACCATGGTTCACTTGCCGAGAAATTTCTTGATGAATCCGGGGTTACTCTTGACCGGCTCCCGATGCCCGGCCGCGAAATCAACTACGACCTTGAAAGCTACCCCTCCGCAAGCGAATTCAGGCACCGAACATGACTTCTGGTACATATATATTCATTGTTCAAATGAGTACGAAAAACCGAAGATGTGAGGGGAGTTAGAATGGGTGAAACAAACGTATCTCTTGAGAAATACGCCAAACTCTGCGCTCTGATGGCTGACACGGGCGGTGATGTCGAGAAGGAAAACAGTATAGCGCTTTCCGAAGGAGTCAACCCTGAAGACTGGAAGGAAGCCAAGGAATACTTTACCGCAAAAATGCAGGATCCTGCAGATATGGGAAAAACAGCCATGGCATTCATGCCGCTTTTTCAGGCCGCGCAGGCCGGCATCCGAGGGGAAGATGAGCCCGGCAGCCTTGAGCAGTACACAAAGGTACACGCTGAGATGGCCCTCCGGAAGGATCCTGATGATCCTTCCAGAAAAATCGATCATATGATAGTTATCGAAGAGAACGGGTTCACTCATGCGAAGTGGCTGGAGATGGAAGGCTACTGGACTCCCAGAGTGGGATCCGATGAGTTTCCCGAGTTCGATCCTGTTCTGGCTGCGAAATTCAGTGAACTCTTTCAGAAGGAATCTGACCGTATTAATGGCATAGTCCGGGAATAGGGGGGCCGGGCGTCACTTCTGGTCACTTCATTGAGGTAAGTGACCAGAAGTGACGCCCGGCCCCTACAGCGATATTGAGATCCCGGCAAAGACGGGCCAGCTGAGTTCATCACGCTGTGAGACTGCCACCTCCATAGTATAGGTTCCTTCGGAAGTGTAGTTATACTGCAGCCCCGCAAAGAATCCGCTTATCTCATGCTCATCCGGCACGTACCGGTAACCCGTGGATAATACCAGATCTGAATATTCAATCCTCATACCGCCTCCAAACTCATCAGAAGTGCTGAACCCAATTTTGCCTCCCGCAAAGCCTGTAAGTACAGACCCAAAAGGAAAACTCAAACCGGCGGACACCTCGGTGGGCATATCTTTCCTGATACCGTTCCAGGAGGGAGCCTGGCCAATCCCGGATGCACAGATACCGGCCTTCATGCCCTCGGGGAGATCGGCAGCAAGGCCGACGCTGCATGTCAGTCCGGTGCCCCCTTGTTCCCCGATATTCTCCCAGGAGATTCCCGCTGAAACCCCACCCCGGAGCCATGATGTAAGCAAAAACGATGCTCCCGCAAGGGCTGTACCTGCCCCGAACGAGTATTCTCCGGTAACAGAACCGGTTTCATCCCTTCGAAGGATGCTTCCCCTGCCAAGGTAAGTTACTCCACCTGAAATGCTCATATCCGAACCGGCTTTCAACCCTCCCGCCACGGAAACCCCGGTTGTCTGGAGATTCCACATGCCACCTGAAGCTGTGAACCCGGATACTATCATCGCGGGGTTGCCTGTTACGGATTCAGGACCGGTTGCCAGAGCTTTCCCCGCGGGTCCCATCATCATCACCGATGGAAATCCGGGGGCGCATATGGCAAGCAGGTCAGCGGTACCCGTATCACCTGCTGAACTGGCCATGGCGGCAAAGATCAGCGCGAGACAGTAAAGTATTCTGTAAATACCTCACCTCCCGACGTTCTGAAAACCACGGCATAAAGCCCTGGAGAAGCAACTCCGGAGTCAGTGCTGAAATCCCAGGTGTAAACACCTCCTGCAGCCTGTACATCAAAGACCTTTTCCCCGTTAAGATTGAAAATATTTATGCTGCAGTGCTGACTGTTATCAGAGTTCCATGAAAAGGTTGCCTGCGTGGTGGCCGGGCTGGGATAGACAGCGAATTCATTAAGCAGTTCAGAGCCTCCGCTGTCAGGAGGCATGGTGTTGTAGTACACGCCCTCTCCGTCAGAAGAGATGTAGAAAGTCCCGTCCAGATCGGTCCTGTAAATAGTAATGCCCCTGTCGTTGAGCCTGTTCATTACTTCGGTGTGTGGATGCCCGTAGGGATTGCCCGCACCCAGGCAAATGGCAGCAATTGAAGGGTTCACCGCAACCAGCCACTGCGTACAGGTTGAGGTATGCGAACCATGGTGTCCAACCTTCAACACATCGGCGGAAATGTCCTCAATATCTCCTGTGGAAAGGGCAGCCAGGATCACGTCCTCTCCGCCGTTCGTTTCCAGATCACCCGTGAACAGAAACGATACCTCTTCATAAGTAAGCCGTATAACAATGGATGAATTGTTTGTATTGGAAGGCGACAGGGGTTCAACAGGATGAATCACTTCCACTGTAAGCGCAGGATCCCAGTTCAGGTAATCACCCCTGCGTGGAGTAACGTAGTCAGAACCGTTATTCCATATGGCCTGAAGGTAATTCTCATAGGTCCAGCTTGCTTCGTAGGGCCAGCCGGAATCGTATGCGGTTACAACGGGAAGGCTCTCGTAAACTGATATCAACCCTCCTATATGATCTGCATGGGGATGCGTTCCCACGGCTCCATCAAGGTATGTGACACCCAGACTGTCCAGCAGAGGAAGAACCCTTTCCATGCCGCAATCCCAGGGGGGGCTATATCCGCTGTACATTCCAGCATCAATAACGAAATGCCTGCCCCCGGGCGTACATACCAGCATGGCATCTCCTGAGTACTCCGCATAGGTCGGATCGATGAAGAAAACGATCAGGGGATCCTCCGCATAAAGAGAACCCGCCACAAAGGCGAGAATCAGTACAAGGAATGTTATCAAGAAATTCTTCCCGTTCAGTCTACTCTACAAATGCCTTGATGAAAGCCCAGCTGTTCTGAGCAAACGAGTTCTCATAAACGCTGTTCTGGGTACCTGGAGTTCCCATGTCTCCGTTACCGTAGGACATCAGCGAAAGATCCCATGTTGAAGCATGATTGGAAACCCATCCGGGATTTATCCTTTCGCAGGAGATACCTGTCTGAATTGGCCAGCTGGAATTGTACTCAATCTCATCAATCAACACTCTGGGGTTGCTTATAAGGGTAATCCTGCCGGCATCATGAATGGTAAAATTGGAGTATACGAAATTGGGTGTTAAACCACCGTTAAGGGATTCGTCTCCGGAAGCAGCCAGTACATAATAGCCTCCTGGAGGAAGCAGGTATGTAGTCAGGGTGATTTCCTGGCCGTAACTGTTTTCTATTATCCATCCTGACAGGTTGATCCAGTCATTTGTGTTGTTAAAAAGCTCTATCCATTCACCATCAGCTTCGGTAAATGAACTATTCGGACATGCCATGAACTCATTCAGTACAACACTATTGGATGAGAGTATACCTCCATCGGTCATCGGTATCTGTGAAAAAATCATAATGAATACAAGAATCATGAGTTACCTCCTTTGAAGGTTGTCCCTTTGAAGAACGTACAAGGGCAACCCTCACCATATTTCATAGAAGGTAATGTCTTCATTGTCAACTCCCCGTGCAAGCTCCATTAAAAGTTGAGGGCGCGGAAATTCCGCGCTCTCAACTCGATGGAGAACTCATTATAAGGAACCTAGAATATCGATTTTATGGATCCCCATGTTGTCTGGTCAAGAGAAACAACCACTTCACCCTCAAATATCATCAGGATACCCTGCATGTATCCTCCGTTTAAGATCGGGTCCCAGACAATACCGCCATCTGTGCTCTGATAGCTGTTTCCTGTAACCTGAGTTCCCATAATGACAACGAAAGGAGCCCACGGACCAGAAGATGCGGTTCCGTCAAGCTGCCAGCCAACCCAGTAAGTTCCTTCTGTTACAATCCAGGGAGTTGAAAGCTCGGCTGTAATGGCGTGAATGGCTCTGTCCGTGTTTGTTCCGGAGCCTGACTCTGTAACACGATAGACCCCGCTCCATACGGCACTGGTGAATACGTTTGTATAAATATCGCCGTATATAACGGTTCCGAAATTGGGATTATCATCGTAACCAGCAAAATAGAAACCGTTGATAGTGGGTGTTGTGGGTGTAAAAGACTGGTATCCACCGACTGTAATAGAGGTGATCTCCCAGGTTTCGCCTGTGGGAACTTCGAAGTCATCTGCGACAAGATTATCATGTTCAAGCTGGCATCCCGAACCATACAAATCACACCAGGACTCAAGTATTGATTCGTCAGCGCCACCGAAACCCGTACCCGCGCTGTTGAACCATGGGCCATTGTTGAAAATCTCAGCGAGAGGACCATCCCATATGGGACCGGGCTCCTCAACGATATTGATATCGTCTGAAACCTCCGCACCTGTGGATTCATATGTATCGTTTGCAAAAGCAATAGAAACGATAAGTGCTGTTATGAGAAGCAGATACTTCATAATATCTCCTTTCGTTAGTTGTGAGAATGATAACAGATAATGATAACATAAGAAGTCTATTCGTCAAGTAGTTACGCTTGAGCTAAATGATTGCCCAGTATGTATCTTTAAACAACAATTCCATATCTGCAATGCATACCGGGCATCTTATGATCACTTGCTTTGTCCTGAATACCCTTGTCAATCGGATGTATGGGGAATATTCTTGGGAGAGAGGAAGATGTGAGCATTTTACTGAAGTATAGCCAATATCTCTATTATACGAGTTTCGTTACAATTCGTTTTCTGGCTGTCCTTCTGGAGGTGGTGGGGGAACGAACGTCATAACCACCTGCGTGCCGTAAACAGGAAAATCGATTGCGCATCGATACCCGCGGAATTCGAGATCGTTCCACTGAAGATGCGAAAAAACGGAGCGAAGTAATTCAACATAGCGGGGTACATTGGTATTGCGGCATTTCGCTGAGCCTGTACCAAGGGACCTTATCACTTCCAGTGATTCAATTCGATCAATATCCCGGGATGGATCGTTAATGTCTGCAACGCCATTAAACGCGGTATCGTAGATAAGTAACTGCGGATCAGCGCCGGGGTATATATCTTCATGAACGAGCACATCGAACAGGAGAAGTCTGGAAGGTAAATTTATGTCTGCGAAAACGTAGCCCTTGCGATTGAGTTCCGCCTCCACATAGCGGGGCATTTCGGCAGGATTCACTTCAGCAAGCACGATATCAACGATTGAAGCACGGCCGAAGCTGCCGTTTTTCAGTGTATAGTGTATAACATCACTAACCATATTAACACTGATAGCATCATCCGATGACGTACTGAAAGATTCAAGTCGCGCATCATTCAAAGTCTTAATAGGTTTGCCTTCCAGATTAAGAGGCACTCGCGGGGTATCAACATCCTCGGTGATTCGCCTTGTGGCAAGCTTAATCGTCGCCCCCGGTCTCAGACGCTGTAGCCCGAGTTGACCGATTATCCAGACTATATCTATTTTGTCGCCTCCATCCGACGGATGAAGTATAACTGTTGCAAGATTCGTTTCAACGAGCACACCCTTCAGTTCGCTCATTGCGCGAAAGGCTGCCTGTTTTCGTCTTAGTTCGAAATCCCTGCGTGCTTCGGGCAGCCATGCGCTGATGATTGCATTGAGAGATGCGCGGTCACCTGTCTCCTGGCGAATAAGCAAGTCAAACTGATCAACAGCGTTAAGCGCTGCATCAATCACGTCTGTCCCCGCTACGTGCCTGCCCGCATGACGAAGGAAACGTCTCAGCGGTTCCGGACCGGGTATGTGATGCATTACGGCGATGGAATCCCTGGATCTGAGAGCTTTCAGTATACGGCTGGTGAGAACCTTGTTAATCCCGAGAAGACGGGCAAGAGTCTGTGGGCCATGGGGATTCCCTGGGATCTGCTCAATCACTTTGCCCAGTGTAGCAGCAAGCATTGATCCTGTATCGGCTATACGCCTCTCAAGATCGTTTTCGGATTCTCCGCCATCAATGCTTGAAGTCATTCATTCAACCTCCATTATTCAACGCATCATAATACTACTACACTAGCACAATCAACGAGGCTGGAAAAGGTCCGGACGTTCTTATGACATAGCAAGGAAGTTTCCGGGAAACTTCCTTGACACTACAATGCACCTTTTTTATACTCACTCCACAGTTAATCATGACTTGTATTCGGAATAGTTCGATTGGAGTAAAAATGAGATTGACGATACTTACGGTGGTATTCATTCTTCTTTGTACTGTGCCCCTTGCAGCTGCAGAAACGTACGTCGAAGATTTCGAAGGCGGTACAAATACTGCGGGATGGACCTTTGGAAATTCCTACGATGAAATAGAGTCATCCGGGGGAAATCCGGGGTATTGGTTTCACAACGATTATCTCATCACATTCGGACCGATTCTCCGGTGCGAATTCTACGCAGATCATTTTACGGGCAACTATCGCTCCATGAACGTCACTTCAATAAGTATAGACGGTCGTTCCGATTTCATCGAGTGGGGCTCGACGATTGACATGTCAATTCTTCTGCGATGCACCAACGGTACACCTGGGAATTATGAAGATGATGATTTCGCCTACTTCACCGGCCCCGTGATCCCACAGCCGGGTGAGGGCTGGGAACATTACACCTTTCTTATTCCGAGTCAGTCGATCGAGCCCATTCCCGATGGCTGGTACGGTGGATGCGGTATAGATCCTGAAAACTTCCGCCTCGGGATAGACTGGAACGATATTATTGTGAACGTGGATTGCCTGGAAATCTGGTGGTGGCATCCGGCCATGTTCGGTATCATACAATTATGGGATGTAGGCGCGGACAATATTACTATCGTTCATGCGGGATCAGCGCTGGAGTGCGGAACATGGGGCCAGATAAAGAATCTTTTCGGAGAATATTAAAACAATTCTTCAAAGATAGATATCATTTAGTCTCCTTATCAGGGGATGTTTTTCTTCTTACAACTTGTTACCGGGAGCTTGTTTTACAGTGTCGGTAATACTGCCCTGCAGAACGTCCGGCTGCTCAACACTAGGAGTAATCTAGCTAATCGTCTGTACCGGGAAGTTCAAGCATATATATTCTCTGATAGTATTCCGGTTTCCTTGATATACCATTATGCCGTATTCGTCTATCACAAAATCACGGAACCGGGGTTCATCCCGGCCAACGATTGACAGAGTAGAGTTAATGGAAGTAGACTTAATTGATAGGAAATAGCACATGGTATACCGGGAATATACGAGGTATGTTGAGAACGAATCATGACATGACTTGAGATTGAGCTTCCTGGTGACAATACGAATGTTAAACCTTAAAGGAGAATGCTTATGCGTTGGATCTTACTTTTAATTGGCAGCATGTCCATTTTTGGGATGACGAAAACAGTGTATGGAGTTGCAGAGATAAGGGAAGGTGATTTTTGCACCTCATCCCTGATCGAGGAAGAGTATATTGAGGGAGAGATAGTAGTCTGGTTTCATGATCATATAACCGACAGTCAAATAAGAACAATGAACGCAAGCTATGAAGTCCTCGTAAGAGAGAGGAGCATAGTTACGCCAAACCGTATGATAATCGAAGTTTCTGCTGGAAAAGAGCAGGAATATATTGATACTTATAGTGCACTCTCCGAGGTGAGGGTAGCCGCTTTAAATCGTATTGTAGAGGCAACCTGGACTCCTAACGATACATATTACTCCTACCAGTGGCACTTCAACAAACCCGGCTTCATCTACCTTGAGGATGCCTGGGATATTGAGCAGGGAGGAAATCCATCCGTAATTATCGCGATTTTAGACAGCGGCGTTGCCTATGAGAATTATCCTGTGCCTGTAGCTGAACAGAGTGAAGTAATCGGTTCTACTTATACACAGGCACCGGACCTTGCGGGAATCAGTATCATAAGCCCGTATGACTTTATCCACATGGATTACCATCCCAACGATCAGCATGGTCATGGAACGCATGTCTGTGGAACTATCGCTCAGACAACCAATAACGCATACGGTCCTGCCGGGATGGCTTTTAACTGTACTATTATGCCAATTCAGGTTCTCAGTTATTCTGGCTGCGGCTCTTCATCCAGTATAGCGGATGGTGTTGATTGGGCAAGGTGGAAAGGAGCAGATGTTATAAACATGAGTATAAGATCACCATTACCAATGCCAATCGTGGAAGCAGCTATTGAAGATGCGTATGCCGCGGGGATAGTAACCGTTGCTGCCACGGGGAATGATTACAGCAGTCCAATTGGGTACCCTGCCAGATATCTGGAAGTAATTGCAGTTGGATCAGTCCAGTGGGACGGAACCAGAGCACCATATTCTAATTATGGCGCCGGAATGGAGTTAATGGCGCCGGGTGGAAACACATTGCTCGACCAGGACAATGATGGAAACGTAGATGGAGTATTACAGCAAACTTACCACCACTATCACTCAGGAAGCGATCTGGCAGATGTAACCTCTTTCGTATGCTGGTTCTTTCAGGGAACATCGATGGCATGCCCACATGTTTCAGGACTTGTTGCCCTTATGATATCCCGGGGCTGTAGTGATGTAGAAGACATCCGAACAATACTACATAATACTGCAACAGACCTGGGTCCAACAGGATACGATACCGAGTATGGATTCGGTCTTATAAATTGCTCTCTGGCACTCTCAATGGTAGACATCGAGGATACCGTCTTCGAAGAGAGCCAATCCTCCTGGGGACTTAGTCCACTGGAGAATCCTTCCCATGGCGGAGCATTATCTGTCAGAATCTCGGTAGCGGTACCGGGATCGGTGGAGCTTCATATCTACGATATAACAGGCAGGAAAATCATGGAGTCCTATGGGGAGTATACCGGCGGGGAGCATACAGTGAATTTCCAGGGACTTCTGGAGGGCATCTACTTCTGCCATATGCGTGCAGGGAATTTCTCTGTCACCGAACGCATGGTGGTCATAAGGTAGGGCTGCCGTTCCTTTTTCCCGCAACCCCCCATCCCCATTCGACAAGCCTGTCGACAATTTCGTCCTCGAAGAGCATTCCCTGTCTCAGGGAATCCTCCAGCTGTTGTTGCAGTGCTTCAATAACCCT
>JAIOSX010000021.1 GCA_021107345.1 Candidatus Aegiribacteria sp. | reverse complement strand
GCACGGGCAGATGAATCCGAGAAAGCTTGAGAACGTGATGCATGACTTCATGGAGGGTCAGTACGATATTCTGCTGTGTACATCCATCATCGAATCAGGCCTGGATCTTCCAAGAGTTAATACCATCATTATAGATAACGCTCATATGTTCGGTCTTGCGGACCTGTATCAGTTGAGAGGAAGGGTGGGGAGAAGCCATCACCAGGCCTACTGCTACCTGATCGTACATGAGAGCACCAAGCTGAAACCTGAAGCCAGAAATCGTATCGACACCATACGCAGATTCACCGAACTTGGATCCGGATGGAATATAGCGATGCGGGACCTTGAGATAAGGGGAGCCGGAGAGCTTCTTGGAGCATCTCAGCACGGCCAGCTGATCTCAATTGGCTATGCGCTCTTCGAGGAGCTTATCAGGCAGGAGGCAAGACAGCTGGAGGGAATCGATCCCGGATCGGATACAGATGTCAGGGTCGAAATACCCGGGGACTCCTTTATCCCTCCATCCTATGTACCTGATGTATCGGAAAGGGTCAGGATCTATCGCAATGTATGGCGAATCTCCTGTGAGAAGGAGATTGATGAATGGATAGATTACCTTTCGGATAGATTCGGTGATCCGGAGGAATCGGTACTGAATTGTGCAGAGAGGGCAAGAATAGGATATCTGGCAAAACGGGCAGGTATTGAAGAGGTTGTCCTGATCGGTACAGTCGCACGTGTGGTATTCAGTCCAGGCACTGACGCATCCAGATCTGTGCCTGATAGTCTTAATGTGAGAATTACTGTGGAGAAAACGGGCCGTATACTCGCAAACATCAGCCTTAAGGGGCTTACCGACAGGGAAAAGGTTAAGAGGACTGTGAGCTTTCTTCGATACATCTGCCCTGAATAACTTTGATCAAAACCAGGCCGACAGTGGTTAAATATGTATGACATCCCTTATATTTCCCTGTCGCGGCGGCCAATTTCCCGTTTGCGTTCCACTGATACCGATTGATGAAAGGATAAAGCTGATGTCGGATTTCAAGATAGGGATATTTATTATTATTAACCTGCTTGCTGTCTTCCTTGCCTCATGCGGGGGTGAAAATAACCCTGTTCTGGCCCGGGGTAATGGGATTGAAGTAACAGATAACGATTTTATGAATGAGTTCAATAGACTTATACCGGAGGATCAGGTCGGTGTTCTTGAACCGGGAGGAAGACTCAGTCTGGTTAACAGACTGGTAAACCGTGCCATCTTTCTGTCAGAGGTAGAAAGAACTGAAATCGATGGTATTGAAGACTGGCTGGAAGTATCAGAAGACCTCTGGCTTGCCAGGCAGTGGCTTGAGCAGGAATTGCAATCCATACACGAAGCAGGTATGGATACGAACTGGATAGACAGCATCATATCTATTGAAGTTTCAATGTCAGTCGTACTTCTAACGGACAGCATCTCTGCGGCAGCTGTCATGGAAGACTGGAACAGCAACGGTCCATCGGAGCCGGATATTGAAATGGCAACCGCTCCCTGGAGTACTGGAGGCTCAAGTTATTTAAGCTTTCATGGGGATAATCTCAGGCTCTATTCGGGTAACGTTTCCTTTGCGGAAGATGTGGGCGAGTACGCTGGAGAAGGAATCATAATGATGCCTTCCTTTGGTGTATGGGCTGTAGTCCGGATAGATACGCTGCACTATGATTCCTTTGAATACAGCATTCCCCTTACTGCACGTTCGTACGTGTCCACAAAGCTCTCGCGTATCAGGAATGTTACTGTACTCTCCCGTGGTATTGATGAACTGAACGGACATCTGGAACTTACAGACCAGGAATACTCCTTCAGACCAGGAGAAGATTTCGATCCGGACCTTATTGTTGTCGAATACACCGGAGGTGTTGTAACTGCCGGAGAGATTGTAAAAATAGCTGGTCTAGTCAGGGATGAGAGTTTCTTCAGAGGTATTCCCGATGAATTCTTTCCCTATGCAATGTTCAGACCCATGCTTGACCAGGAGATAGACCTCTGGATTTATGCTGAAGACATTGCAGAAATAAAGAGACAGGCAGATCTTGCCAGGGAAGAGGGTATTATCTGGCCGGTTACGGAGGCCGAATTAACTTCCACAGAGCACCTTCTCAGAAAGAACGTATTTGAGATATCTACCGTTGTGGATACGTTGGAAGTTATTGAGTACTATAATAATAACCGGGCGATGTACAGGATTCCTGAGCTGAGATCGATTCTGATTGCATACGTCCCATCCGAGTGGATGCCTGCTTGCGAAATAGAATCCTTTGATGATCTTGAAGTGTACTATATACATGCCGATTCTGCCGCTAACCCGATCCCGACGAATCCCTATCCCCTTGAAATGTACGATGGTTTTGGAATGGAGGTGTTCGAGGCTGATTCAGGTGTGTTCACAGGTCCTGTTGAATGCGAGGGGGGTGACGTTTCCGTATTTTTCGAAGTAGTAGAGATAATCCCTGAGGGCGAAGAGAATCCTATGCTGATACTGCCTCTTCTGATGAAGGACTACAGAACAGTCATGGTAACCCGTCGACTGGAAAGTTATCTTCTGGAACTATGGGACAGCTACAGTATAGAGATTGACAGTTCAGCGGTTAAGATGGTGGATCCATGGGATTCCAGCTATTAACAAAATGTATTTTTCACTTATTAGAATTACTTGAATCGAGGAGGATGAAATGAGATTCATTGCGTACATATCGTTAGTTCTGCTTATTCCTGCAGTAGCCTCTGCTGAAGTTATTGCCAGTGTCGATGATGCAACTTTAACATGGGATGATGTCATAAGCATGATCGGAGGGGAGCAGAACGTTCAGTATCTCGGAATAACCACCGAAGCCAGCGCAATTGAGGTGCTTGAGTCCTGGGTCAGAGAGGAAATAATGGTTCAGGCAGCTTTGAACAGTGGTCTTGAATCGAATCCCGAAGTCATAGAATTTATCGAGCAGGCCAGAAGGCAGATACTTCTTGAAGCGTATATGGCCGATATAGTCGAGGGGCTGCAGCCTTCACAGCTGGAAATAGAGAATTACGTAGATGTATGGCTCAATACATACAGAAATAGTGCTCATATAAGACATATAATCGTACAGGATGAGAATCTTGCGAATTCACTTCTGGCAAGAATTAATGCCGGTTCGGATTTTGCAGCTCTCGCACAGGAATACTCCATAGGTCCAAGCGCTGTGGATGGCGGAGACCTTGGCTGGATCATGCGGGGACAGTCGGGTTACATGTCTTTTGATGAAGCTGCTTTCAGACTCGGTGAGGGAGAAGTAAGCGATGTCGTTGAAACCGGTGCCGGTTACCATATCATCAAGGCTGTAGAGACTCAGCTTCTCTCCCCTGAACCTGTAGTTGAAGAGATTCAGCAGATGGTTTCCATGGAGCTTATGCAGGCAATGCAGGAGGAAGCTATCATGTCTGAGATCGAAGCTCTTGAGATGAACCACAACATAGTACTTTACCCGGAAAGGCTGCTGGAGCATTTTTAAGCAAAAGCATCTGATCCGGGTGGCCTGGATACTTGCCGCCGTTGCCGCTGCAGCAACAGTCGCTGTTATAATTGTTATTAACAGGAGAATGGCTTCGGTTAATTCCATTGAACTACCGGAAATCAGCAACAGGATGGAGGAGCTTCAGGTTGCTGCGAGGGTGGACAACTCTCTTATCTACAGAGAGGACATGGCAATCGTAGGGATTGATCCTTCACTTCTTGAAGAATGGATCGAGGATGAACTGCTGGCCGCACTGGCCGAAGAGCGTGGTCTGGAGAATACCAGAAAGAGCAGGCTTCTGCAGGACAGGGTAAGACAGCTCTATCTGAGGGATGAATTGCTTTCGAGCATATACAGAGGGATACCCTTTCCCGACAGCTCAGATGTATTTCAGTATATGAGGTCCGATAGCCTTGCTTACCTGGTTGAGCGGCACTACTACCAGATACTGGTTTCCAATGAATCTACGGCTGATTCCATCCATGAAAGGCTGTCATTGGGTGAGAGTTTTCAGATAACTGCCGAGCGGCTTTCAATAGGACAGAAAGCCGGAATCGGAGGCGATCTCGGATTCCTGACAGCCGGTGAACTCATTATGTACGGAGTACCAAGGAGGTATGCGGTTATTGAAGGTCTGGGTGATGTTACAGGTACTGCATACGGTTGGCACATTTATCTTGTGGATGAGATTAGACCCCTTGAAGACACATCCAGAGTTGTGAGAAGTCTTGCCGATGACATCTATAGACAGAGAATGGATGCGGCAAGGGATAGTATTCTTGAAATTGCCGCTTCGAGCAGGGAAGTCTATATAGATTCAATGTTTATTTACAACACCGGACAATTTCCTGATGATATTGACGGTACAGACGGAAGAGAGGCAGAATGACTGCACTGCTTGTTTCGATCCTTCTGACAATTTTCATTCCTCTGGAGAAGATAGTGGCAGTTGTTGACAACTGTCCTATCCTGCACTCGGAGATTGAGGAAGTACTTGTTATGATGGGTCTGAATCCCGACGGCAGCTATGAAGTGGATTCGGAAACCCCTGAGTATCTTGATGCGCTTGAGGAACTGATAGAGAACCGCCTTATCGTGAATGCTGCGGTTGATGCCGGATTCTATCCTACCGATGATGAGATCCGGGT
>JAIOSX010000263.1 GCA_021107345.1 Candidatus Aegiribacteria sp. | reverse complement strand
GAATGCCCAGGTCTGGGACATGTTTTCACTGGTTTCATCGTGACCGTATAATCCGTTTCCACCGGAGAGCGTTTCGGTACCCTCGGTGAAATCTATCCTGGTGAATGACTGGCCGTTCGGATGAGGACCACCTGAAATTCTGTCCTGAATTAATGGATCGGTATCATTGTAGTATGTGGATTCAATGTCATCCGTGTCCGGACCATCTACGCATATATCCGTCTTGTCCAATCTCCGGACATAATCATCACTCCATGACGCGTAATCGATATCCTGTACCAGATCACTGTATGAATCCCAATAGAGCACAGTAACAGTTCCACCACCGTTAGCAAGCTCTGCCGAAGATCCAACAAATCCGTTCAGAGGTATCCGCATCGGGATTCCGATACCGGTCTCTATTATTTCGAAATCAGGCTCAAACGAGTATGTTGCCAGGAAGTCAGTTCCGTTCAATGCGATAATCAGTGCTTCACCCGGTTCAATGACAGTACCTGCAGGGAATTGTACAAGAAAATCGAAAATCTGCTGATTCTGCACAGGACTGTTGACAATGATTGGATAAAACTCATCAGTGGAAACTGATCGCCCATACAGATCCGTCAGATAATAATCCTCAATAAGTACTCCCGCTCCCGTTGGATTGTAGATCTCGATGAATTCTGCCGGTGAATTCCTTACACATATCTCAGACAGAAGAATATGGTCCTGACCGATTGATATTGAGATGATTAGCAACAGTACAATAAAAACAAATTTCATGTTAACCCCATTTCGTTAGATTCATACAACATTATTCAAAATAAAATAAAACTAGCATATATTATTGTCAATAAGTATTCTCTGAATCTCGTATCTGTCAGCCTTATTATGGAATTGTGTTTAATCCACCTGCGACGGATATGTAAGTTATTCCGCTTCCAAGCCACCTTTTCGCTGACTGCCTGATATCTTTCTCTGTCAGTTCTGAGATCTTGAGCAAGGAGTATCTGTCGTGGTCAAGCGGAAGCTTCATTGATGCGTAGGTAAGCAGTATCTGAGTTATATTGCTGTACTTCATCAAACCAAGCTCCTGACGGCCTATATATGAAGCTTTTTCCAGCCTGAGTTCATTTCTGCTAACGGCCCTTTTCGTGAGATCCTTTAGCTCCCGTTTTAACTTCTGAAAGGCGACAGGGAAAGCAGAAGGACTTGTGAGAAGAAGAGCGAGGATTCTGCCTCTGTCCGTCAGCGGGATATAGAGGCTGCTTACATGATATGACAGGCCTGTTTCACGTATGTTTCTTCCCAGTCTTGATCCTATTCCCTCGCCCAGTATTCCATTGAGGATTGAAATGGCGTAGGAGTCACGGTGAAGTCTGGGGGGTGCCGGTGATCCGATAAGGACAGCTATCTGTTCCCTGCCCTCAAGGCATATGTGCATTTCAGATGAATCACGCTGATTGCTGACCTTATCTATTTCGAGCGGAGAGTACGCAGGATCCTTCCAGTTTGAGAAGTACTTTCTGATTGTTTTGAGTAAACTGTCTTCCTGAAAACTGCCCACCGCGACTATAGTGGTTCCGGAAGGTCTGCATCCCCTCCGATGGAAATCGATTATATCTTCGCGAGTAAGGGCTTCCAGTGATTCCCTTGTGGGTACCGCAGCTCTTTCCGGGGGGTATGTTGACTGCCTGGAGAACGAGTTCATGGCCGCTCCCACAGGGGATTTGATCCATTCCTCCAGACTTGAGACCGCATCGGTTCTTACCGCATCAATATCGACCTGGCGGAAGGCCGGACGGATAAACATATCTGAGATTACAGACAGAACCTCGGACACGTCCTTGCTCAGCGATGTTATGATGCCTCCGGCAAAATCACTTGTCGATGAAAAATCCACGCTTGTGCCCAGGCATTCCAACCGTGCATTGAATTTTATGCTGTCTTCATCGTGTGTTCCGTACAGCATGGCTTCCGCTGTGATTTCCGACAGCCCCGCAAGACCTGCAGGTTCCCTGTTTGAACCCATTGAGCAGGAGAAACCCATTGAAACGATGGGAAAGGAAGCATCCCTTTTTAACAGCACCCTTATTCCGTTATCAAGCATGATATCCTTTGTATTGTCAGATACGGAAATGTCAGGTGCCTTCAGGAACCTGTCGGGGATCTCTATTTCAGAAGGTTCCTGGCCAGTGGGAGGGAGCAGATCGGTTTCGGAAGAAGAGATTGTAGCTGCAGGCGGGCTCGCTGAACCTGTCACGGAAGGCTTCAGCACGGAAACAGTTGATAAACTCTTTCTGAAATATCTGGATGCAGCTGACCTGATTTCATTCTCATCAACTGTATTGCACGCTTTTATTGAATTCCAGTAATAGTAAGGGTCATTGAATTTCGCGTATCCCGCTCCGAATCTTCTGGCTCTGCCAAGGGGGTCTGCGTTAGATATTATGCTCCAGGCTTCTCTGCGATTTTTGAGGATTTCAAGAACACTGCGTTCAATACCCTCTTGTCCGATTCTTTTAAGTTCTCTGAAGATGATATCCTCAACTTTGGATGCAGAGCCATTTTCCGGCAGTACAGCCCGTACGGCATAGAGCCCCGGCATGATAAGAGTATTTGTTGAAACTGAGATGTCCAGAACCAGCGAAGGTTTTACCAGGAGCTCTTCAAACCTGCTTGATCTGCCGGATGCAAGGTACACTGAAATGAGTGACAGTGGAGCCGAATCCGCATGATTTCCTTCCGGTACTCTGAATCCAATGGATACTCTTGGAAGAACTGAAGGATGTTCAATATTTGTTCTTATCTGATTCGCAGGTAGTGAATCGACCGTAACAGGAGGTCTTTCAACTGAATGTCCCGCATTCTTCCCGAAGAGCTCTCCGATTCTTTCGAACACGGTTTCACAGTCGATATCTCCAACTACGGAGATCACTGCATTCGAGGGATTATAGAAATTCCTGTAGAATTTCTGTAGCTTCTCCTGAGAGAATGATCGGATATCATCCGGTGAACCCGTGATAGGTCTGCCGTATGGATGGCTGCTGAAAGCTTCGCTGTACAGAAGAGAGTCAAGTATTCCTGCCGGATCATCTCTGTCAGTAAGAAGTTCCTCTTCCAGTATGACAGCTGTCTCGGAAGTTACATCTTCTGCAGTCATACTGCAGTTCTGCATCCTGTCAGCTTCAAGTTCCAGAATATCGTTAAGACCGGCCTTTGGTACTACTGAGTAATAGACGGTTATGTCTCTGGATGTGTAGGCGTTTGCCAGTCCACCGTTACGCTGTACTATCTGCCAGTAGGTGCCGGGGCCGAACTTTTTAGACCCTTTGAACATCATATGCTCGCAGAAATGACTGAGACCCCGTGTCTCAGGAGTTTCCCACAAAGGACCTGCTCTATATGCAAGGCATACGGCAGCTACCGGGGAGTATCTCAGTTCCTGAAGTATGACCGTCAGGCCGTTTTCCAGCTTCTCTATCCTGAGGCTGTCAGGAAGTAAAATCCCGTTCATATTTTACAGAAGCATCCCGGTCCTGATGTTACCTGTGCAGTGTTTTATTCGGATAGAACTGCCTCCTCCTGCAAACCACCTGCTATGGATACAAACCATTCTCTGGTTATGAAGTATGTTGATGCAGCTTCCCGGAGATCGTCGGGTGTTAGTTCAAGAACTTCAGCAAGGTAAGTAAGATCCCAGTCGAGAGGTTTACCTTTGACATGCAACCCTGTGAATCTCGAAGCCTGGTCTGCGTAGCTCATGCCTGAAAAAGCCTGCGCTCCAACTACATTAGCCTTTGCGAGAAGGAGCTCGATATCCCTTACGTTTTCTGTTGATATTCTTTCCATTTCATAAATTACCGATGAGGTAGCCTGAGGTATATAGTCGGCCAGGGTTGACAGGTAGGCAGTGAAAATGCCCGTACTGTCCAGGGTCGATGACCAGCTGCCGACCCCGTACGCGAGTCCCTGTTCATCTCTTACGCTGTGTCCCAGTCTTGAACCGATACCTCTTCCCAGGATTCTATTCATAATACTGAAAGCCGGATAATCGGGCATTTCGGTCCCGGGTGCGTTTCTGGCTATCAGAGCTACCGCCTGCACCCTTCCCGGCATGAACGATACAATAGTATCTCCAGGGGCTGTTGAGAATTCAGGGATATCCAGCTCGGGGAGAGGCTCCGAAGGATTGCTCCAGCCTCCAAAGAAATCTTCCGTCAGTCTTACGACAATTTCAGGATCTATGTCACCTACAACGGTTATTACAGTTCCCTCCGGTCTGCAGCAGGTTCCGTAGTACTCCATCACAGCGTTGAGTGTGATTCTGTCCAGAGTTGCCTCGGAAGGTCTTCTGTAATCGGCTGGAGAATTGACGGTTATAGCTATAAGGCTGTCGTAGGCAACCGAGAAAGCCTGTTCGGCTGAAGCTTCAAGGTTGGCGTAATGCTCGATCATTACCGTCTCAAAGTCGGATTCTCTGAAAGCCGGTCTCACAAGTAGATCCGAGATCGTTTCAAATGCGATTTCCACATCCTCCGAAAGCATGGTTATCGAGCCTGAGGAATATTCCATTCCCGAATAGAATCTCAAGTATGAGCCTTCCATTTCAAGTCTCTTGTGGAACTCTATATAATCCAGATCTTCAGTCCCCTTCAGCATTGTTTCAGTAGTTACGGAAGTAAGCCCGCTGAGCGCAGGCGAATGCATCAGGGTACCCATTGGAACGGCAAAGGCGATGGAGACCACCGGGAACGTATGATCTTCCTTGACGAGCAGGTCGAGGCCGTTTGCGAGCTCGAATTCCTGAACGCCGTCGGCGATAGATGTCTCAGGAAGTATGAGAAAATCCTCCGGTATCTCAAGACCTTCATAATTGATCGATGAGGGTTCTGTAATATCAGTGGGAAGTTCCTCCCTCTCAGCACCTGAGGACATTCCCATCCCTCCGGATGGAACGAGTACCGCAACATTCAGACCATTCCGCCTGAAGTAATTCGATGCAGCTTCACTTATATCTTCATCTGTAAGCTGTTCTATCAATTCAAGCTGTTCCATTCCATAAAAAGGATTACCGAACATTGTAGTGGAAAGGCTGTAATCAATCGCCTGTCCAATTGGGCTGGCGTTGCCGAGTATCTCCCGTGCACGGTACCTGTTCTTCTGTTCCTCAAGGATTTCATCTGGAATTCCGTTCTCCGTGATTTCATCGAGTTCCTGCCAGATGATATCCTGAACTTCCTCCAGAGTCACATCGCTATCCTCCTGTGGGTTCATGGTTACATAGATGTTGAACATGCCGGGATCGATCCCGCCGTTGTTCCATGCTCCCGCGCTGTACACCAGGTTGGTTTCCACCAGGAGTTGTTCAAGCCTGCTCGATCTTCCCCCTGAAAGATACGAGGCGATCATGCTGAGAGCCGGGTTATCAGGATGGGCTCCGTCAACGGTGTGAAAAGCCATCACGAATCTGGGTAGATTAGAAGCATGTTCAATTTCTATGTATCGAGCTTCAGTCTGCCTGGGCTCGAACGGGATGTTTTCCTCGGGTACCTCCCCAGCAGGAATACTGCCGAAATAAAGCTCTATCTGCTGAAGAAGCTCTTCCGTATCGAAATCTCCCACGAAGGTAAGAACAGCGTTGGATGGGCAGTAATAGGTTTCATAATAATTGCGAGCTTTTTTGTGGTCGTATCCCAGGATATTATCATCGTATCCGATCACCGGATTTCTATAGGGGTGTTCCGAGAAAGCTAGTTCCGCAAGAGCTTCCCAGAGCGCTCCATCAGGGCTGTCTATGCTTCTCATCCGGCGCTCTTCATGAACGACATTTCGCTCAGATACAACTTCTGCCGAATCGATGGTACAGTTCACTATCCTGTCGCTCTCTATCATTAAGGCATCTTCCAGCCTGCTTGATGGAAGAAGAAGATAGTAACAGGTGACATCGTTGCTTGTGAAAGCATTAGCACTTCCTCCGTCCCTCTGGACGATCTGCCAGAATCTAGATTTCGGCATATCCTCTGTTCCCTTGAACATCAAGTGTTCGCAGAAATGGCTCATTCCCAGAATATCACCGCATTCGTTGCGCGAACCGACCCGGTAGGAGATAACCGAAGCAACCACAGGAGCGTAATGGAGTTCCTGCGTAATGACGGTAAGCCCGTTATCCAGAAGCGTAACATCAGGTTCAACAGCAAATACAGCAGTGATTGAGACTGCGAGGAACACTAAAACCGGTACAAATTTCATCATGGGAGCAACCTTTCCACAGTAATAAATTTATAACATGGCAGTATGCTATACAGGAATAATATTCGCAATAGCATTCTAAAGCACATACTGCCTGTACAAAATACTGCTGTTAAATGAATTATGAAAACGATGCTGTAAGTGTAGAGAAGTCACTTTCAGTCAATGTCGAGTATTGCTATGCTGAAGTACAGAAGAGAGGGACATTGCTACCCGAAGATTTGCAGCCTTGAAATACTTGCGGTAAGAAAGCATATTAAACTATACTGGGAACTGTTTTTCTATATTCCGAAAGGTTGTGTTTTCATGTCGTATGACAGATGCAGATTCATTTTCGTCACGGGCGGTGTGGTCTCCTCCCTGGGAAAAGGAATAACTGCTGCTTCCATCGCTCTCCTGCTTCGGCAGAGGGGTTACAGCGTAACATTACAGAAACTTGATCCCTACCTTAATATTGATCCGGGAACCATGTCTCCATATCAGCACGGAGAGGTATATGTAACGGATGACGGCACCGAGACCGATCTGGACCTGGGGCATTACGAGCGTTTTGCGGGAGTATCATGTAACCATAACAGCAACTACACGGCAGGTAAGATCTATTCAGCCGTTCTGGCAAGGGAGCGTGAAGGCGGGTATCTGGGGAAAACCGTTCAGGTGATACCGCACATTACCGATGAAATAAAGAAAGCTGTCCTGTCCCAGGCGGATTCCGGTATCGACATCGCGATAACGGAGGTGGGAGGGACGGCAGGCGATATTGAGGGGCTGCCCTTTCTCGAAGCCCTGAGGGAACTCGGCCAGGATCTGGGCAGGGAGAATGTGCTGTACATTCATTTAACACTGATACCCTGGCTGTCCGCATCCAGGGAACTGAAAACAAAACCTTCACAGCAGTCGGCAAGCATTCTTCGTAATATTGGGATCATCCCGGACATTTTAATATGCAGGACAGAAAGATCTCTTCAGGAAGAGCATTTCAGAAAACTCTCCATGTTCTGCAACGTTCCGCTTGATGCCGTTATTGAAGAGAAGGATGTAGAAAACTCCATATACGAGGTACCCGTTGAGCTTGCTGAACAGAAGCTTGATGAACTCATTCTCAAAAGGCTTAAGCTTCCCCTTAATCACCTGGATCTTGATGACTGGAAAACCATGATCAGCAGGGCAGTAAACCCATCCGGTCCATTGGTCAGGATTGGTGTTGTCGGCAAGTACATGGGACTTCGCGATGCTTACAAGAGCATTTTTGAAGCACTTTCTCATGGAGGTATTGCCAATGATGTTGTACTGGAAATAAAGGGCATAGAATCGGAAGATCTCGAAAGCGGTAAAACGGAAGCCCTTGAAGGTTTGGATGGGATACTGGTTCCCGGTGGATTCGGATACCGTGGAATCGAGGGAAAACTTGAAGCTGTCCGGTTCGCAAGGGAGGAAAACATTCCATTTCTGGGCATCTGTCTGGGATTGCAGTGCGCGGTAATAGAAACGGCAAGACACCTTGCGGGATTATCCGATGCGAACAGCTCCGAATTCACCCCCGGGTGTTCCCATCCGGTAATCCATCTTATGGAGGAGCAGAATGCTATTACCGACAAGGGAGGGACAATGCGTCTTGGTCTTTACCCATGTACCTTGCTTGAAGGTTCGGTTGTGCAATCGGCCTACGGCATCAACATGATTTCAGAACGGCACAGGCACAGGTACGAGTGCAACAATGAATACAGAAAAAGGCTTGAAGAAGCAGGACTCGTCTGCTCGGGGCTTTCTCCGGATGGAGATCTTGTTGAGATAGTAGAAAGACCGGATCACAAATGGTTTGTTGCATGTCAGTTCCATCCCGAGTTCACTTCAGCCCCTCTTAAGCCCAATCCACTGTTCATAGCCTTCGCATCCGCCGCAAGAAAACATGCATGTGAGTAACCTGGGTGAGTACTGCGGACTCTGTGGAATAAGCGGATTCAGAGGGAATTCCGTCGCCCTCGTAGCTGAGGGATTGCTGGCTCTTCAGCACAGAGGCCAGGAGGCTGCCGGAGTGCTTGTCTGCTCCGATGGCAGGATGAAGCTGCACAAGAGAAAAGGTACCGTATCCGAGGCCATGTCCGATATTCCGCCTGATTTTTCCACCGGCAGAATCGAAGCGGCAATGGGTCATGTAAGGTATGGAACCTATGGTGG
>JAIOSX010000333.1 GCA_021107345.1 Candidatus Aegiribacteria sp. | reverse complement strand
AAATTGTCGGTAGTGCTGGATAAACTGGAAAGTATTAAAATAGAAGGCAAATAAGTAAGAGGATAAATGAGCAACCTGACTGAAGTAACCCGCGTAAACATTTTCGGGCGGGAGTATACTATCCGCGGAGCAGGTTCTCCTGCTTACATAGCGGAAATTGCTCATTATGTAGACATGAAAATGCGGCAGATGACAGATAATGCCACCATGGCTTCCACAACCAAGGTGGCTATTTTTGCCGCACTGAATATAGCAGATGAACTCTATCAGAAGAGAGATAAGTACGAGGAACTTGAAGAAAGCCAGAGCAGCGAAGTGACACACCTCGCCGACCGGATAGAGCAGGTTCTTTCCGAAGTCTCCCATTCTCCTCAACTCTCAGCTTCTGAACATTCCGATTCATCCGCTATAGCCACTGCAATCCAGCAGAACAGCACATCCGATATTCCGCGATAACATAATTTCGCGGTAGCTCGAAAGGACACGGCAGGGATGTGCCGGCATTCTGTGCAGGGGTGTTTCCGGTCCGGTCAGACTGACCACATCCTTATTCCGTTTTATATAGATGCATACCTGCGCCTGAACAGGAGTTCTAAATGGACATAGTTATACCTGTCGTAATAGCAGCGGTAACATTCGTTCTGGGGTTTTTCCTTCACAAGATACTTATAGCCAGGGAAGTAAGAGGCGCAGAGGTTGAAGCTGACAGAATAATATCCGATGCGAAACGTGAGAGTGAAACCTTAAAGCGTGAAGCCCTTCTGGAGGGCAGGGACGCCATTTCCAGGGAAAAGGTTGACAGCCTGGAGAAGCTCCAGGAACGAAGAGTAAACCTGGACCGTAAAGAGAGCCAGATTTCAAGTGAATCTGAGCGTATCAACATCACGAAAGAAAAACTCCAGGATAGAAAAGTGGCCCTTGATAAACGCGAAACCGGTCTGACCGAAATGGAAAACTCGCTGCAAGCGAAGCATACCAGGGTGAATAAGCTCATGGAGGAGCATAACAGACTGTTGGAACAGATCGCTAATCTTTCCAGGGAGGAAGCAAGAAAGCTCATGCTCACAAACCTTGAGGAGGAACTTCATCATGAGGCTGGAAGGCTTACGCGGAAGATTCTTGAGGAAGCTGAGAACAAGGCTGAGGAGGAAGCTCTAAAGGTACTGTCGACCGCAATTCAGAGGTGTGCGGCGGATCATGTGGTTGAGAACTGTGTATCCGTTGTGAACCTGCCCAGTGATGATATGAAGGGAAGGATCATAGGAAGAGAAGGCAGGAATATCAGAGCTTTTGAGGCTGCCGCCAACGTTGATGTCATAATTGATGATACTCCTGAAGCGGTGGTTATTTCATGCTTCGATCCCGTTCGAAGGGAGATAGCAAGACAGGCTCTGGAAAAACTGCTGGATGACGGGCGAATACACCCCGGCAGGATAGAATCAACCGTAGCTAAAGTGACATCGGAGATGGAGAAGAAAATAAGGAAACTGGGAAATCAGCTGGCCCTGGACGCCAACGTGTCAGGCCTGCACCAGCAGCTTATAAGGCATCTCGGAAGGTTGCGTTTCAGAACAAGCTACGGTCAGAACATGTACCAGCATTCCCTTGAAACCGCTCACATCTGCGGATTACTCGCATCCGAATTGAAACTCGATGCAGCGCTTGCAAGAAGGATCGGACTTCTTCATGATATTGGTAAAGCCACTGATCAGGATATAGAGGGTTCTCATGCGATAGTAGGGATGGAACTTGCACAGAGGTATGAGGAATCGCTTCTAGTATGCAAAGCCATAGGGTCTCACCATGAAGAGATAGAGTGTGATTCCCTTTATGGTATTATTATTCAGGCAGCCGATTCTGTAAGCTCCGCACGTCCGGGAGCCAGAAGAGAAACACTGGAGTTGTATGTCCGGAGACTGCACAAACTGGAATCTATTGCCGATTCATTCGACGGTGTCAAAAAATCTTATGCCATACAGGCAGGCAGGGAGCTGAGGATAGCAGTCAGACCGGAAACTGTTGATGATGATGCGGCAGCTGAACTTGCGAGGATAATTGCCAGGAAGATCGAAAGTGATATGGAGTATCCCGGCCAGATAAAGGTAACGGTTATCCGCGAGACCCGATCTTCTGAAACAGCGCATTAAAATGAAAATACTACTTCTCGGTGATGTGGTTGGAAGACCCGGACGTACTGCTGTTATATCGTATCTGAAAGATCGCGATTACGATTTTACAGTCGTCAACGCCGAGAATGCCGCAGGAGGATTCGGACTGACCAGGAATACAGCCGCCCAGCTCCTGGAAGCCGGAGTCAACATCATCACATCCGGTAATCATATCTGGCAGCATACTGATGTTCTTGAATATATTGACGAAGTTAACTGTCCCGTGCTCCGACCCGCCAATTATCCTCCCGGTAATCCCGGCAGCGGTTTCATTGTGATGAATCATCAGGGGATAAGGATAATGGTTATTAATCTTCAGGGAAGGCTGTTCATACCCATGGCGCTTGATTGTCCTTTCAGAATAGCGGACAATATTATCAGAAATAATTCTGCAGATGTGATCATAGTTGACATGCATGCTGAAGCCACAAGTGAGAAACAGGCCTTGGCCCGGCATCTTGATGGAAGAGTTACTATTCTTGCAGGTACTCATACGCACGTTCTGACTGCCGATGCAAGAGTGCTTCCAGGGGGAACGGCATACATTACCGACCTTGGAATGTGCGGTTCGATGTCCGGTGTTATCGGTATGGCTTCGGAGGAAGCAAGAATACGCTTTCTTACCGGCAGGCACATACGGTTGAAGGTAGCAGAGGGAAACACATATGTGAACGGTTTTGAAGTTGTACTGAACAGCAAGTTGAAAGTGGAAAGCCTGAGTCTTATCAATGAGAAAGCCTGATTCGGAAAAACTTGGTGAAGATCTTTCAGTAGCGGCGTCATGGGTCGAGAATGGCCTCATGAGTATATGCATGCGTCAGGATTCCATCTCCCGCCTGCCGTCCTTCGCACTGTATTCACTTGAGTCCGGCGGGAAACGGGTAAGACCTTTCCTTGTACGTTCAGCCTGTACCGCTGTGGGCGGTCATCCCGATTCAGCTTTGAAGGCAGCCTGCGCAGTTGAGATGATACACACATACTCACTCATTCATGATGATCTGCCCGCGATGGATGATGATGAAATGAGGAGGGGGAAACCCGCACTTCATATGAAGTCAGGGGCAAAGCAGGCCCTGCTTGCCGGTGATCTTCTTCTTATTGAAGCTTTTGGAGAACTCCTTGATACTCCTCTGGGTCCCGGCAGGGTTGCATCGATGGTTAAACGGCTTGCCAGCGCAGCAGGCCCCGGATACCTTGTTGGAGGTCAGTATATGGATATGTATCACAGCTCCGATGCAGGTGCCGACTGGATACACACTATGATACTAGGTAAAACCGCCGCAATGATACGGGTATCGCTGGAGCTTGGAGCCTGTGCGGGCGGAGCGAATGATGATGTATTTGAAGCGATATCTGCTGAGGGTGACAGGTTGGGGTTTCTCTTTCAGCTGACCGATGATATCCTGGATCAATGCGGAAACGCCGAAGAGATGGGCAAGGAAGTCTCAAAGGATACCGGGAAGGGGAAGCGCAATCCAGTCTCCATGATGGGTCTGGATGAAGCCGCAAAAAAGGCTGAAGAAATGGCATCCGATATCGCCTCGAGACTGATGGATATCAGGGGAAACTGGGAAAAGGTGGCCGACCTTGCCCTCTACCTTCCGCTCAGGAGGAAGTAGTAATGTCCATGCTGGGAAAAATCAACCTTCCACATGATGTAATGGAACTGACTCTTGAGGAAAGGCTTGCTCTTGTTGATGAGATAAGAAACAGGATCATCGATGTCATACATAGCACAGGAGGGCATCTGGCCTCAAGCCTGGGTGTTGTGGAACTCACTGTGGCACTGCTTTCCGTATATTCGCCCCCGGAGGACAGGATCATCTGGGACGTGGGGCATCAGTGTTATCCATGGAAGCTGCTGACAGGAAGAGCCGATAGCTTTCATACGATACGTCAGTCCGGCGGTTTAAGCGGTTTCCCCCGGAGGGATGAAAGTCCCTGTGATGCCTTTGGAACAGGGCACAGTTCTACATCCATATCTGCGGCCCTGGGTTATGCATTGGCAAGGGATATCAAGAGGGAGGATTATAAAGTTGTTGCCATTATTGGTGACGGTGCAATGGGTGGCGGTATGGCTCTTGAAGGCCTGAATCACCTGGGACATACGGGTACGGATATGCTCATCATCCTCAATGATAACGAAATGTCTATTTCTCCCAACGTCGGAGCAATTTCCCATCACCTGACGCGTCTTATCACAGACCCCAGGTATAACAGGATAAAAAAGGATGTATGGAATGCTCTCGGCAGGATTCCTTCACTTGGTGACAGAGTGAGAAATGCTGCCCATGCAGTAACCTCGGGACTGAAGAAAACCCTTGTTACACCTGATACACTGTTTGACGATTTTGGTGTCCGTTATATCGGCCCGGTTCCCGGGAACGATCTGGCGGCTATAACAGGCGTTCTGCAGAGGGTTTCTGAAATTTCAGGTCCAGTGCTGCTTCATGTCATCACCAAAAAAGGCAAGGGATTTAAACCTGCCGAGCTTGATGCCACAGGATATCACGGTGTATCCGGCTCCAATGGTAAAAGCAGCAGGAGGGAGACTTTCACAGCTGCTTTTTCCAGAGCCATGGTTGAACTGGGGAAGGAAGACAACAGGATTGTAGCCATAACCGCTGCAATGCCCGATGGGACCGGACTGGACAGATTCGCTGCCGATTTTCCCGACAGGTTCTTTGATGTAGGAATCGCAGAACAGCATGCCATTACACTTGCATGCGGACTTGCCTTCAGCGGCCTCCGGCCGGTAGTCGCCATCTACAGTACGTTCCTGCAGAGAGCGCTTGACCAGGTGATACACGATGCTGCTCTACAGAGTGCTCCAATTGTTCTCGCCCTGGACAGGGGCGGAGTCGTAGGGGAAGACGGCCCCACACATCACGGTGTGTTTGATATTTCCATGCTCCTTCCCCTGCCGAATATCAGGATTAATGCACCAAGGAACTGCGCCATACTTGAAATGCTGCTGAAAAGAGCGGTTCAGTTCGAAGAGAACCCCACTGCGATAAGATATCCCAGGGGAGAAGAACCTGTGGCTGAATCCCTGGATCCTGGAAGTGTTGAACCCGGCACCGGTCAGCTTCTGCGGGAAGGTCATGATGTCCTAATTATTGGTGTCGGTGTTATGGCTCTCGTCGCTATAGAAGCTGCTGAGTACCTTGCCAGTCGAAATATCTCTGCTGCCGTATATGACCCGATCTGGCTGAAACCGGCTCCGATTACAGAGATCAAATCCCTGGCGAAAGCATGCGGTCGGGTGGTTACCGTTGAAGAAGGAAGCGTTACGGGCGGATTCGGCTCCTTTATCAGTTCGCATCTGTGCAGTTATTCCGTGCTTGAAATAGGTATTCCCGATGCATTTCAGCCCCACGCATCAAGAGAGGAACTCATGCAGCGCATGGGCCTTGACCCCGAATCACTCGCCGATCGGATAGGTGATTTTATTGGTTCATGACCCCGCGGTTGTCAAACGACTCTGTCTTTACGTTGACAGGTTCAACCCGCCGTATGCCGGGCTGATAAGAAATCTCATATCGCATTGCGAGAAGTACGGCATCTCTCTCAGATCGGCAGCTCCGTCAGCTGATCATCTGAAGGATTTCGATATCCCCGAAAGCGATATCTGTGATATGGCGATAGTACTGGGTGGTGACGGAACGATACTTCGCGGAATGGGTTATTTTAAAGAGTTGAACGTCCCTGTATTGGGTGTGAACGCAGGTCATCTAGGATTTCTTGCCGTTGCTGAGCAGACTGGCATGAAAGAGACAATAGCCAGGATAGCCGAAGGCAATTATTATATAGATACTACCCCTGTGCTCAGGGCTGAATTCCCATCAGAGCAAGCGATTACCGCGATTAACGATTTCAGCATCAACCGTTCGATGATCGGTGGAATACTGCATTTCAATCTCTACATAAACAACAATGAAGTCGCTCATATGGCCGGTGACGGGCTTGTTATCTCAACACCTTTCGGATCAACGGCGTACAGTCTTTCATGCGGAGGTCCTATACTGGATCCGGGGCTCCCGGCTATCCTGGTTGTTCCAATATGTCCTCATTCACTTTCTCTGCGACCCCTTGTCGTATCCGATGACAGCATTATCTCGGTAGAGATATGTGACCTCAGAAGTACCGGTCCTGTCATATCCGCGGACGGGTCGCCTTCCGGAACTTTAAAAACCGGGGAGGTTCTGAAGGTAACCAGGGGCACGGGATCATGCATGAGTGTCAGATTTCACGATGAACCAGGGTTTTACAGCAGGCTGGGTTTGAAGCTTGGCTGGGGAGTAAGGGGATAACATGCTCATCAGTCTTACACTCAGAAATCTGGCAACGATAAGTGATACATCAATAAAATTTGAACACGGACTGAACATACTTACGGGTGAAACCGGTGCAGGTAAATCCATTCTGGTTGACGGCATTCTTCTGGCCCTTGGAGATCGGGCGGATACATCACTGGTCAGGCCGGGATCAGTTGCAGCAAGCGTTGAGGCCATGTTTATTCTGGAGGACGGTTCGGAGTTTCTGGTAAGAAGAGAGGTAAGATCTAAGGGCAGGAGCCGATATTTTATAAACGATGAACTTACAACCCTGGAAGACGGAAGGAATCTTATATCCGGTTTTATTGATCTCCATTCGCAGGGTTCGACTCCCGCGCTTCTGCGGCGCCATGTTCAGAGAGCCGCAATCGATGAATTCAGCGGTTGTACAGATCTTGCATGCAAACTCAACATCGGGTTCGGGGAATACAGGTCTCTCCTCAGGCGATCGGATGAACTGAGTAATCAGCTGGAAACAATTGCGGATAAAAAGGATATAGCTCAGCATGAACTTTCACTGATTGAGAAGCTCGATCCCTCCGCTGAGGATTACAGTAGCTTAATGCTCGAGAGGCGTGAACTCAAGGCGGTCCAGAACGGTGCTGAGGTACTGGGTAGAATTTCAGAGGGTATTTCCGGGGATGACGGTATTCTTGGCTCTATTGGAGAGTTCCGGCATTCCCTTGCCAATTCCGGAATAGAAGCGAAAAACACCCTGGAATTTCTCGAACAGGCGGATATTGCATTGACCGAAGCTTCTTCAGAATGTGAGAGCATACGCTCAAGAATAGACAGTGCCCCATGGAGGATTCAGGAGATAGATGACAGACTTGATGCTTACGCTTTCATCCTGGGAAGGTGCGGCGGGATGATGGAGCATCTTCTCAACAGGCGCTCCCAGCTTAACTCGGAGCTTGAGCGGTATGATCTTCTTGAGAAGGAGTACGAGCAGCTGCAGGAAATCATTCCTTCGATAGCCGACAGACTGCATGGAGCCGCGATTGCGATTTCCGAATCCAGAATAAGAGGTGCGGAGGAGCTGGAAAAATCTGTACAGAATGAACTGGAGTTGCTTGGTATGCCAGGCGCCGTCTTCCAGGTCGTAATGAGTGAACCTCCTCCAGGCAGATCATTGGTAATTGAAGATGTAAGCATCTGTTCCGATGGGTGCGAGATACCCGAGTTCTTTTTCAGTGCTAACCCGGGGATGAAAGCAGGGCCCTTATCGTCCGTAGCCAGTGGCGGCGAGATGTCCAGAGTGAGCCTTGTCCTTAAACTCGCCCTGGCCGGCGTAACGCAGGCACCTACAATGGTATTTGATGAGATAGACAGTGGTGTTGGAGGAGAGACAGCAAATCTTCTGGCCGATTCCCTCAGGAGAGTTTCAGAGAGGCGGCAGGTCATTGTTATCACGCATTTGCCGCAGATAGCCTCGAAGGCTCACAGACATCTTGCGGTGTCGAAAGAGATAGTTGACGGATTACCGGCTACTCGTGTGGATGCCCTATCTGACAGGGGCAGCAGGATAGAAGAGCTTGCAAGGCTGTTAGGCGGGGGAAAAGCCGCCACGGAGCATGCTGAAAAAATGATAATTACTGATATCGATCAGGATGAAAGCGCGGGTGAGCAGCCTTGAAGGGTCCTGTTATCAACATTCCGAATCTGATCAGCCTGAGCAGGATTCCTCTTGCGTTCATCGCCTGCCTTTTCCTGG
This sequence comes from Candidatus Aegiribacteria sp., assembly GCA_021107345.1. The sequence goes on along the minus strand of JAIOSX010000333.1, from coordinate 3,916 downwards.
TGAAGAAAAACATTATCCTCGTTGTTGTCGTGATATTTGTTGGTGTTATATCGGACGTTGTTGACGGGATCGTAGCAAGAAGAACCGATTCCATAAGCGACTGGGGCAAAATCCTCGATCCCCTTGCCGACAAGATAGCTATTGGTGCTTTCATAATAATGCTTGCCATACTAGGAGCTGTTCCGTTGTGGTTCGTTATCCTGTTTCTGGCCAGGGATGCTTTAATCGCCGCAGGAGGTCTTTTTGTTACAAAGAAACTGGGTTCACCTCCATCTTCCAACAATTGGGGCAAGTACACATCCCTTTCCATGTCACTGTACCTCACATACTCAGCTGTAGGTTATATGCTTGATACAGCCCTTTGGCCTGCAGGACTGATCCTGGCTGGTCTCGATCCACTCGGACTTATATCGCTCGGGTTTGTGCTGGTGAGTCTTTTTGTCTATTTTTCTGAGTCCGTAAAGAAGCTTCGGAATAATTCGGGGATTGCATCTAGCTGACGGGAGCATCATCACTTGTATCTAAAAAGGCTGGAAATAGTAGGCTTCAAATCGTTTGCGGATGCCTTTGAAATGGAATTTCAGGAAGGTATCTCATGCGTTGTCGGACCCAACGGCTGCGGTAAAAGCAATGTAGCCGATGCCATCCGGTGGGCGCTTGGTTCCCAGAGCCCCACGGAACTGCGTGCTGACCGCATGGAGGATATAATCTTTTCAGGTACAGTTAAGAGAAAATCACAGGGAATGGCAGAAGTGGTTCTCACCTTTGATAACTCACAGAGGGAACTGGATCTTGACTTTGATGAGGTGACCGTTACCAGAAGACTCTTCAGGTCCGGTGACAGCGAATACCTTCTGAACGGCAACAGATGCAGGCTGATGGATATTACGGATCTCATTGTGGACAGGGGTCTCGGCAGCAACGGATACTGGATACTCGAGAAGAACATGACCGATACGATAATAGAGAGCGGTCCCTCCGATAGAAGGTTCCTCTTCGATGAAGCCGCCGGAATAGTCAAATATAAAATGCAGCGTCATCGTGCCGAACTCAAGCTGGATTCGGCGGGAGCTGACCTTGAGAGACTGGATGACATTATTTCCGAAGTTGAGCGCAACGTCAGTTCTCTCAGGAAACAGGTTTCCGCATTCAGAAGATGGGAGAAAGCTGAGAGGCGGATCACTGAAATCCGTTGCCTGAGGGAGCACAGAACACTGCAGGAATCAGGTGAAAAACTCAGGACGCTCGAAAACAGGATGAAACTGTGCATCGGGCGTGAGCAGAAAGCCTCAGCCGCTGTTTCAGCGTCGACCGCAAGACAGAGTCAGGCCAGGGTTGCCCTTGAGAAGGCCCAGATCCGACTTGACAGTGAGCATGCCCAATGTGCCATTATCGACGGCGAAATAAGCAGGATTCACGAGCAGCTGGCGGTTACCGAAGAGCGCTGCAGGAATACTTCATCACGGATAGAGAGTTCGCTCCGGGAATCATCAGAAGAGAAGAAGAGGGCGGAAAAGCTCAGGCGGGATGCGGATGAGCTGATCAGTCTCGAGGTTTCAATGCGTAACCGCATAGGTGATGCGGAGAAGAACCTTGAGAAGGCTTCATGTGACTCTGAGCAGGCCGAGAAACACTTTGCTGAATCAGCCGGGGAACTTGAGAAGGTACGGGAAGAGTATCGCGTGATATCGGATAAGGTACAATCTTTTCAGAAGGAGTATACCGACAACCTCCGCGGCAGGGAGAGGTCAAAACAGGAGATTGAACTCGCCATTGAAAGGAAACAGGAACTTGAGTCAGCAGCAGGAGAACTGGAAAACAACATTAAGGAAGCGGAAACACAGCTCGAAGAAATCAGGCTCGAGAAGGTAAAGCTAAAAGCAGCACTTGAAGAAAATTCTGATATCCGTGAGGATATTTCCTGTGACATCTCCGAGGTTCAGTCACTGATCCATTCCCTGGAGATGGAAGCTGGACTGCTTCGAGCCAGGATAAGCGGCCTGAGAAAGGCAGAGCCTTCCTCCAGCTCAGGACATCCGGTGATATCCTCCCGTATGTCAGTCCGCGAGGGAATGGGTATCGCTGTGGGAGCATGGCTTGATTCATTCCAGGACTCGATGATCTGGGACAGTCCCTCCATTCTTCCTGATGGAAACAACGGCGAGCGGTATTACATGAACATGATGGAATCGGGCAGGCCTGATATCCCGGAGGGGGCGATATGGCTGCCTGATTGCCTGGAAGAGAATTCCCACAGCAGTCTCAGAAATCTGCTCGCAGGAGCGATTATAGCACCGAACAGAGAGAAGGCTGCACAGTGGTTCTGGAGCGGTATAGGCCTGGATATCGTAACAATTGAAGGTGATCTGTTCCGGAAGGATGGCCTTGTAAGGCTGGGGGTTCCGGAATCCGGTGGAGGAATAATCGAGAGGGAAGCTCTGGCTCTGGAAGCGGAAAAGAAGGCTCTTGACCATACGAGTGAACTGGAAACACGCCGTTCAGCTGAAACGAAACTTCTGGAAAAACTAAAAGTGTATGAGGCTTCCTTTGAGGATCTGCGCAGGCAGATATCTATCAACGAGAGGGAAGAAGCATCGCTGCAGGCCACCGCCACAGGTTATGGGAAAAGAACGAGCGAGCTGCATTCCGAATTGAAGGCTATTGAGGAAAAGATTCCAGTTCTACGGCAGATATCACGGGAACAGGATTCCGTGGAGAATACGGAAAAACTGCAGCTTTCCAGAGAAGATATGAACCGATTGTCAGCTACTCTGCAGGAAATCGAGAAGCGGAGGGAGAATCTTGGCGCCGAACTGAACAGCCTGATCAGGGAGGAGAACAGTGCAAAACTTGAACTCTCTTCTCATGAAACATCATTGAAGCAGACGGAAACCGATAGAAAACGTTTCCAGACCGGGTCATCCGAAGCATCGGAAAGAAGTGCTGATATCGATGAGAGGATCAGGGAGCTGAGGGAGAGCGGAACCGCACTTAGCGATTCAATCGTGGAATTCAAGGTAAAACTTGAAAATCTTTCCGCTCGCAGGGAGGAAGCCGAGAGCAGCAGGACCGAAGCAAGCAGAGAACGGGTTGACTGGCTGGAAAAATCGAAGCAGGCTGATGAGGAATTGACGCTTCAGAGGGAGGAGCTATCCGATTCGCGTTTCGATCAAGCCTCGGTATCGGGTGAGATGGAAATCGTCAGAAGCCGCTTCGAAGAACTCAACAGTAAGAGTTTGACGCTTCCTGACGAGGGCAGTCGATACTGGGAGTATTCCAACGAGAAGCTTGCTAATGAGCTGGAAAAGCAGATGGGATACAGGGAGAATCTGGGTCCGGTGAACATGCTGGCTGTCGCTGAGTACGAAGAGGCCAGGAAACGGATTGAATTTCTCGATGAACAGAGAACGGATTTGAACGAAGCCAGGGAATCCCTCATGAGCGCCATCAGCGAGATCAACAGGACAGCCGCAAGAAAGTTCGATGAAACCTTCGTTGAGGTCAGGAAGCATTTCAAGGAGATGTTCACGAGTCTTTTCGGTGGTGGTGAGGCTGACATTATTGCTTTGGATTCGGAGGATCCCCTGGAGGGCGGGGTACAGATCGTAGCAAGGCCCCCCGGCAAGAAACTTGAGAATATTTCAGCGCTTTCCAGCGGTGAGCGGGCCATGACCGCGGCCGCACTTCTCTTTGCCATGTATCTTGTGAAGCCGTCTCCCTTCTGCGTTCTGGATGAGCTTGATGCTCCGCTGGACGACACGAACGTGGATAACTACATCAATCTGCTCAGAGGATTTGTACATAGAACCCAGTTCATCGTCATTACTCATAACAAGAGGACGATGGAAGCAGCCGACCGTCTATTCGGAATTACCATGGCGGAAGAGGGTGTTTCATCCATGACTTCAGTAAGTCT
>JAIOSX010000005.1 GCA_021107345.1 Candidatus Aegiribacteria sp. | reverse complement strand
CTATTGTTGGCAATTCATCGAACCCTTCGACGAGAAATCCTGTCATGTCGTTGTCGGTAAAACCCATAGGTCCTGAAATCTCGGTCATGCCCTTTTCAGCAAGCCAGTTCTCCGCTGTACTGAAGAGCGCATTAGCTGTTTCCCGGTCATCCTCGCATTCGAACCATCCGAACCTTCCGCAATTCCTGCCCAGTTTCTCCAGGTATCTCCTGTTTATGATGACTGCAATACGGCCTACGGGTCTGCCATCGCGCCATGCCAGAAAGAATTCTGTATCACAGTACCTGTAGGATGGATTCTTCGCCGGATCGAACTGAGATTTCTCCTGAGAGATAAGAGGTGGAATCCAGAGGGGATCATCTTTGTAAAGCCTGTAGGGCAGTTTGATGAATTGCTTCAACTCGCTTTTTGTTTTAACCGGTTTAATAACAGCAGACATTAAAGCTCCTTTTTTTGTTTTAGTATCAGATGAATCTAATCTTATGAAGTCCACGGTCAAATACCTAGGAGCATATCCGACAATGAAGCATCGGCATAAAACCCACACAGCTGGCTATAATACCCGCATATTATCATCAAATACTTCCAGTATTCTCCTCAAATCTACGAGCATTCTATCTCAGCTGCGAGGCTCTTCTGCTCAATGCACATTATCGGACAAGCTCACGACACTCTGGAACTATCTTTACATATCTGAACTATCATGTTAACGAAGTTGAACAGAAGGGGATATTATGAAAAACAATGGAAGATTTCAAAACGGATTGTTCCCGCCAGCCCTCGGTATCCTGTTTGCTGCAGGCCTGTTACCGGCGGATACCGCAGCAGCTTCAGATCAGTTCAGCAACCGGACCGGTACGGTCGGTGATAAGAGCTCAAACGTTGATCTTTCACGATCCTTCTTTACCAGAACCTCGGTTCTATGGAGTAACCCTCAGTGGCAGGAATTCAAGAGGATCTGGAAGAAGCTGGACAGTATCAGTCAGGCTGATGTTTATCACAACTCCAGCCAGGTTGATTATGAAGCGATAGACAAAATCAGGATTGAACTGGATAACAGCTATGTTGAACTCATGGGAATCTCGGACGAAATAGGAATAGACTCCCTTGAAGTCCGCCTCCGTCACGGGCTGGCAACCGACAGACTTACCTCGCTTTTCTACGGTTCGATAATGCCATTAACAAGGATGGCGCCGCCGCCCGTTTCAGATCAGACTGATTATCTTGTCCCGCAGATCGAAGCAAGGATTGACACTGTAGTCCGCCTGAGGGAGGAAGGTTTGATCTCATCCGAGGAAATGGTAACTGCCTTCAGCAACCTGAGATCTCACATAGATACCTATTTCCTTCTTGAGACTATCAACTTTGGAACCCGCTATTCAGGGGTTCTATGGTCGGTTCGATGGCCAATGGAAGCCGATCTGATACGGCCTCACTTCGACAGCATAAGAACCGCGGTACTGGACAGTCTTCAAGATTGCGGAGCAGAGAACGAAGAACGTTACAATGAGATACTTGCGGAACTGGAGAATATGGAAAAATCCATAGGCTATGCGCAGGACAGACTGCCGGCTCTGCATGATCTTATCCTGGATCTTGAACTTTTTTAGCGCCCTTCAATGAGAGATCCCCTGTTCGTATTCGAAATTACGCCCCGGTGCAACCTTGCCTGCACTTACTGCTACAATGTATGGAAAACTGATGATGGACCGTACCCCCTGGAACTCTCCCTGGGTGAGATTGAGAAACTTGCGGATTCCATTCAGGCGGCACATCCGGTTTCAATTACGTTAACCGGCGGAGAGCCCCTCCTGAGAGATGATCTGCTCGAAATCGTCGGTATGTTTCGAAAACGCGGGATACTGGTTGGAATAGCCACCAACGGTATGCTTCTTGATGGGGATAAAGCGAAATCGCTGAATGAAGCGGGTGTTTCATGGTTTGAAATATCCGTTCCCGCAGTTTCCGGAGAAGGATACAGAGATCTGACAGGCACCGACGGATTTGAAGCTGTAAAGCGGGCCATGCTTGCCGCTGCATCCTCCGGAGCCAGATTGACCGTTTCACATATCATAACTTCAAGGAATTCCGGCGATGCAGGGAGGGTTGTTGACATGGCCTACGCGTTCTCGGCAGACGCGGTAGCCCTCAACCGCTTTGTGCCCGGCGGAGCAGGCCTTGCAAACAGGCATCTTCTACCCATTCTCAAACAGCTTGATTCCGCCCTGAAAAGTGCCGGTGGAAGGTCACTCATGTCCCCCGGAATAACAGTATACGCAGCCATACCGGTAGAAGACTGCATGCTGCATCACAGTGATTACCCCGGTATTAAGTTTGGATCATGCATATGCGGAGCGGGAAAATGGGCGATAAGCCCCCTCGGAGAACTGAGAGTATGCGAGCAGAGCCCGCATATCATCGGAAGCCTTCTGGAAAAACCCTTTAATGAATTATCCCGGTCTCTCTACGTTGAGGAATTTCGTAACAGTAACAGAAGTTCAGACTGTACATCGTGCAGTTCCCGGAACGTATGCGGAGGAGGATGCAGGTTTCTTCAGGAAATATCTATTCCCTGACATGTTCAAGACCTTTTGATACAAGGTCTCTTACATGGTCATCATCCAGCCTGTAGAATACGTGTCTTCCTTTTCTGCGGCTCCTGACAAGTCTTGCTGTGCGGAGGGATCTGAGCTGGTGGGAAACGGCAGAAACACTAACATCCGTCTTCTCCGCCAGTTCACAGACGCATTTTTCACCGCCGAACATTGACATTAAAAGAAGCAGCCTGGTCGGATCGGCCATCTGATGAAAAAGTTCGGACATAACTTTGATTTCTTCGATATCAACCTGCAGGCTTTCTTCCTGACCGGTCATTATTTCTCCCTTACATCGTAGCCAAGCTCCCTGATTCTCTGAACAGTTTCTCTTCTGTCAAATCCGGAGTTTCCATCCATGGCTATTACGACGGTACCTTTCGCGGCCGAGGCGGATACATCGAGTATTCCCGTCAGTTCCTTAAGAGCCCTGCTGATGGCCATCTCACACTTCGAACAGTTCATGCCCTCAACATTCAACTTCACTGTGTCACCTTTTCTGGAGGATTTCAGCCTGAGGTTGGGGAATTCTCTGAAGGCGAACCAGGCCAGTCCCGCAATAAGGAGTACTCCTGCAGTAACATTGAGTAATCCTGTAATCGAATTCATACCGTGCCCGGTATGGTAGGGCCGGGATACTGAAATATTGAGCGAGTTAAGAATTCCACCGGCAGCAAGGCTGATAACTATTACGGTAAATATGTAAACCAGAAAAACCTTTCCTCCGAGGGTTTTACGAACTGCGCCCATGGTTGCTGCGTTCGTGGCCGGGCCGGCCATGAGGAATACCAGTGCGCTTCCCACGGGGAATCCGGCGTATATGAGACCGGCTGCAATCGGGACCGATGCAACAGAGCAGACGTACAGGGGAATTCCGATTGCTAGTGCGGCAAGCAGTCCCAGTGGACCTTCAAGAATCGTGTACTGTGACAGCTGCCCAGGCTCAAGGAAAGCGGTTATCAGCGCGGATATCAGTATACCGAAGGCAAGCCATCCGTAGATATCCCTGAAAAGACCGTTGAAAGAGTAATTCCAGATCCGTTGACCAAGTGAACCGGTTTCAATATCGGCACATACCGGCGAGGTTTCCTGGTTTTCCATGCCGTTACTTACTTTATCGACTATAGTTCCTCCCAGTAACCCCGCAACGAAGGCCGCGATAACCTTTGCAAGTGCGATTGGCCATCCGAGAATCGACCACGTTACAGCTATGGAATCGATTCCGGTCTGGGGAGTACTTATAAGGAATGATGTAACAGCGCCCCTGGACGCTCCGTCCCTTCGAAGGCCCAGTGCTGCAGGCAGTACTCCGCAGGAGCATAGCGGCAGGGGAACACCTACAAGAGCAGCCTTCGCGCTGCTTCTGAATCCCGGTTTTCCAAGGTGGGAGAGTACCCTTTCTTTCTTTACGAAAACATGCAGCAGTCCTGCCAGCAGCAGACCGAGAACAAGTGAAAGCGCAAGGGCAGTAGTTGTATTCCATAAAGCTTGTATAAATTCAATCATTGCAAATACCTCTTATTCTATTGAACATTTGAGCAATTGCTCAAATATTATAATAATAAAAAACAGTATGTCAATGAAGCATGCAATATTTACCATTCATGATCTGAATATGCTCTGAGAATGGGAGAGGCGAAGGGATATATCCCCCCGCCTATCTTATTCCGCAGGAACCGGACTAGAACTGGGTCTTGATGCTGCCCCAGGTGTCTTGCTCAAGAGCGGTTATCGAGTATCCTAACTCGGCTACCCAGCAAATCCCACCCGGCATCTCATAGGACCAGAAAAAAGTATCCCTGAAGTTACTATAAGTGAGTCCGTACGATAAACTTATTCCTGTCGCGCCCGGATCAGCGGTTCCTATGAAGTTCAGATTAAAGCCTGTGTAATCGTAGAAGTAGAAAGTCTGGTCTAGGTAGCAGGTCACCACCACCCAGGTGTGTCCACTGTGCTGGAAGGTGGCCAAGCCGCTCATCTGCCCGCTCACTTCTGGCGTGGAGAAGTAGTCGAACGAGCCGCCGGAAGCGATGCGATAGATGCCGTCACTCCCGTCGGTTTGCCAGAGATGATCGTCGGACACCTCGAAGGACATGCCCCTGCCATTGGTTCCGGCCGGATTGGTGAACGGTACACTCCAGACACCGCTGTCGCAGTAATGCATGTCTGTGTCCGTCCAGGAATTCAGGTACCAGCCGTAGGGTACGGGCCAGTCATGTGCTGTGCCGAAGTTACCCATGCCGGAAGTGTAGTTGATGTCATAGTACCAGAGTTCCGCGCCAGATGTACAGTTTATCCCCAGGATCTTATCACCGATGTTATCCACCATACCGAACTGCGATGAGTTGTACTGCATGTTCAGCCCGAGTACGTTGCCCGCGGATGCTACCTGGAATCCGCCAATATAGGTTAGTACGATGGCATCGTTGCCGACCGGCGGTTCTCCGATCGGGATGGAAGAGTCAAGCCCGTTGTCATCTATCCAGCCGAACGCGATCAGCGGAAGAACAAGAAGAAAATACAGAATTTTCATTTCTGCTCCTTTCGGTTGTGTCCTGCGTCTATGTTATGACAGACTTGATATGCAGGACCTGTTACTATGATAATAGAAAAAAAAGATTTCTTCCATCTGCAATTGTCCTGAAGAACACCCCGATATTTTTTGTCCAGCCAATATCCACAGCCTGAATTAGATAATACTTATAACTGTCCTACAATGTCAAACTTATGATGGACTTATGAACACACTGAACAGTATACCGGAACACATCCGGGTATTCCGGATCGTCCACTGTGTAGAACGGCCTTCTCTCTGTGAGGAAGCAGGTCACAAACACTAACTCTGATTTCCATCTCTCGCGGGAGTATCTGCAGAGAAGTTCGCTGGGATGTGGAACTTGAGAATGTATGCACCGGAGAAGTCCGCCCCGCACCTCCAGGAGTTGTACTGAAGGGTGCCAGAGTAGACGCTTTACCGGCCTGCAGAACTGACCTGGAATGGTGCGTTATTTCCGCGGTATGACAAGCCTGCACGAAGTGTATGCAGAAACACTGGATGACCTGAGGAACTACGATGGCACGTTCATAGTGAAGTAATTACCGGTCTGAGCATTATAAATATCTGCAAGCTGTTCGAAACCTGATTACCTGACAACCGGAAATTCAGTTGATAATTCAGTAATCATATCGAAATATTCCAATCTTACACTCTTCACACCTTACTGCTTCTAAAGTAGGGGCATTCCACCAATCTACCTCTCTTCTAAGCCATTTAGCTCTAAAACGTGTCTTTGTTTTTTCTTTTTGTGACCACCATAGCATACCTTTTCCAGTAATGTAGCCATGTGACATATCCCTGCCACATTTTGGACATTTTATATCAATAAATTCATCAATATTCATGGATACACTCATTTAGCACTCCCTATTTACTATTTAAACACAATAATGACTCTGCCGACTCTACATATTTTCAAATGATATCTACTTTCAGAACATTCAATCGTATGTTTAGCTACGTCAATGGCCACTCTTCTGACTTGTTTTATATACGTATGCACACAAAAACAGGAGATTCGCGTGGTCTTATGGATTCCACTGAACCTGGAGGTGAGAGAAATAATACAAGAAATATATTCGCGGTCAGGTGCATATGATCTCATTCAATTACTTCGGAGGTGCAGTGGATAGGATTCAGGTGCTGGATAAACTGTCGGAATTGATCGCCTCAATTAATCTGCCTCATCCTACTCGAGTGGGAATCGACGGTGTGGACTGTTCCGGTAAGACAACACTTGCTGATGAGCTTGCGGAGCAATTCCGTAACCGTGGAAGCAACGTTATAAGGATCTCAGCTGACGGTTTTCATAATCCGGAGGATATCAGATACAGGCAGGGCAGGTATTCTCCAGGAGGATTTTACGAAGATACCTTTGATAACGCTGCCATTGTCAATTCAGTTCTGAAACCACTGGGTCCCTGTGGCAACCTTATCTACAGAACTTCCAGCTGGGACTTAAGGACAGATTCAGCAGTAGAGCGCACATTCAAGAAAGCTGAAGCCGATGATTTACTGCTATTCGATGGCATCTTCCTTCACCGGCCGGAATTGAGCCCTTACTGGGATTTCAGTATCTTCATTCGTGCGGACTTCAAGGAAACTCTGAGAAGAGCTTGTAAACGCGACGCGAAAATCTTCGGTTCACAGGAAGAGGTTAAGTCGATCTACAGGAAGCGGTATATTCCAGGGCAGATTATATACCTGAATGCAATAAATCCTGCTGCCAGGGCGGATATCGTTCTTGATAACAATGATATCGAGCATCCATAGTATGAAGTCCTCAATCCCTCTTCACTTGTTTCAATTAAGCCGGAGCCAGCAGTGTATTCATCTTTACTGCTGCGATTTTCAGGAGATTAACCCGATGAAGAGGATATTTCTACATAAAGAAAATCTGTCAATCGGAGCATATCGGATACTTCCTGGAAGAAGCATGGGACATGATAAATTATATCCCATGCATAGAGCATTCATCTGACCAGCATTATTAGAAATTCGCTTTTATAGATCCCCAGGTGGATTGCTCAAGAGCGGTTTCTGTGAACTGAACCTCGGCTATCCACTGGATAGTACTGTATACCACATAGCTCCAGAAAAATGTGTCTGTGTCAGCGTGATAGGTCAATCCACGTGACTCCGTAAAATTACTCAGCCCGACACTACCCGACCCCTTATAAGTCAAACTGGAACCGTTGAATTCGTAGAGGAACCATTCCTGAAAATTGTAACAGGTGACGAATATTCCCAGATTACTATTGTATGGGAATATCGTAAGTCCACTCATCTGACCGGGGACCTCTGGTACGGAGTAATAGTTGTAAGCACCAGTCTCGTCTATCCTGTAGATACCATGGGTGCTACTGCTGCTGTAAGTTTCCCATATGTAGTTCCCGTCGTTCTGAAAATCCATACCTCTACCATAGCTTCCTGCAGGATTTGTAAATGCAACACTCCAGCTACTGGAATCGTAATAGTACATTTCAGTATCTACAAAGCAGTTTACATACCATCCATAAGGGACCGGCCAGTTATGACAACAGCCAAAAGTAAAGGTACGGGGAGTAGGACATGTCCACACAGGATTTCCGGTACCCATTGCGACCGCTCGAAGTAATTCAGCGTTGCTGTCCAGAACCACAAGCTGAGCGCATCCTTCCTGTGTATCCAGTCCAAGCATCTGACCGGCAGATGGAACCTGGAAGGTATCAAGAACACTCAGCACGATAGCGTCACTTCCCTGGGGAAGTGTTCCATCAGGAATCGAACTGTCTCGTCCATTTTCATCAACCCATCCAAGGACGGTGACTGCAAGGGCGAGTAGAACAATCATGTATTTCATTTTGCCTCCGATCTGTTAAACATTTTCAATATACATTAGGATGAATCAGTGCGCAAATCCCTACGATACTTCTCCGGAATATCATGTTCAGGTTTGATCTGGATAGATGTAAAACTCAGAATCTCACAGTGGAGTGTGCATTATTCCTGGCATTGCCGAGAAAGGGAATGTTTCAGCAAGACTCGTTAAGTTACGATTTCTCGGTTCGGTTCTTAATGACTTTCTCTATCTCTCCGATGTACATGCGATGGTAACCCTTTTCGGGATAGAGACCATCTATTTCATTATCCAGAAATCTATCCGGTTGAAGATCCTGGTAGTAGAGCTTCCTGCAGACAAGGATCAGGTTGGCCTTTTCAAAGGATGTTGTGCCGGCTGACGGTTCGAAGGGAGTAAGGCCTGCTTTATCAGCTTTGTTAATATCCCTGCCTGAATGGGAGCCGCAGTACTTGAGGGCTTCTCTGTGATCTTCGCTGAAGAAACTCATTGTGAATAGTTCGTTATTCTCCATGAAATTACGTGTATGTCTCTGGGGCCGCACAAATACAAAGGCTGCTCTCTTGTGCCAGAGCTGCCCCAGCCCACCCCAGCTTGCGGTCATGGTGTTGTATCCACTGGTAAGGGTACCTGCAGTCAGCAGGAACCAGTCCTCCGCTATAAGCTTAAAAACGTTCTCAGAAATATCGTCAGGTTTGATCTCTTTGAAGAATGGTTTCATTGAAGCTCCATATGCTTTCAGATGGTTATCGATGTATTCGTAATCGTTGTGTAATCCGATGTGAAATTATCAGCCCCGTCCGCGCCGCAGGCGAATACGATATTGTAGCTCTGCCCCTCTGAAAGGGCGTTGTCGTAGAGATCTCCTGAATCCATGGGAATCGTGAAGCATATCGTTGTCGTTCCCGAGCCCTCACTGCCGGATTTGTCCGATACGTTCTGCTCACCGCTTTGCAGATCGCTGTCGGAAACATGGGTATTGCTGTCAACTCCGAAATCATCTCTGATACTGACTGAAGAGCCGTTCACATACCCGATTATTATGTTGGAGTCATGCATCATATAGGATCCGGCGAATCCGACGGCTATCCATCCCGTTGAGGGGCCTTTTAGTTCTGCTTCCAGGTCACTGCCCTGAACTCTCCATTTCAGTACGAAGCCTTCATGTGATTTAGTGTTCCACCCATCTGGATCGAATGGACCGTCCTCGCATGCTGCGAGAAACAGCAGCAGAGTAACAAGGGTTACGAAAATCATACAGTATTTCTTCATAATAGATATCCTCCTGACGGAATTGCAGCTCATTCTGGAAACAAATATGGTAGATTTCCGTTCCCCGGTAAACAGCTGCCACTTGAATTTTCCCTCCCTTTTCCACAGAATAGTCGTGTTTATAGGTTTTTCCATCAGAGGAGTTTTATGACACTCAGTAGAAAACCTCTCAAGGGCATGAGGGAGCTTACGCCTGGTGAGAAGAGGATTGAAGATTACATTGTCAAACGATTGCGGGAAGCGGGGGCTGCATACGGCTTCGAGGAATACGAGACCCCGGTTCTTGAGCCTCTCGAGCTTTTTCTTGCTAAATCCGGCAGCGAACTGGCTGTTGAGCAGAGTTATAACTTCACCGACAAGGGCGGCAGAAAGCTTATAATGAGGCCGGAGCTTACACCTTCCCTGGCAAGGATGGTGGCTGCTTCAGGGGAGCTTATCTACCCGGTACGGTGGATGTCATTTCCGATCTGTTACAGGTACGAGAGACCCCAGCGCGGGAGGGTCCGGGAATTCATGCAGTTCAACCTTGACATTCTGGGGCCTACCGGTCTTGAAGCTGAACTTGAAGTGTTTCTTGTTCTGAGAAGAATAATGAACAGTCTCAACGCCAGCCCCGGTCAGTACGTTATACGCTACTCAAGCAGAAGACTCGCTTCAGAGATCCTGGAGGGCTGCGGTATGACGGAAGAGGAGATGACTCAGGCCTTTGCAGTGATCGACAAGAAGGACAAGTTAAAACCTGATGAATGGGAAGAATTGATCAGGAACGGGATCTGGGACGAACTGAAAGCGGATACGATTAACAGATTTGCGTCGTGTACCGATCCGAATACTCCCTGGTTAGCGGAAGCCGCGGCAGGCAGTATAGCCTACGGCGAGGTAGTAAGATTCAGCGGAATGCTGAAGGATGCCGGTATTTCGGAAGCGCAGTTCGATGCAAGTGTTGTGCGGGGACTGGATTACTATACAGGAACAGTTTTCGAGGTTATGGATACAGGAAGTGAAAACCGGAGGGCGATATGCGGGGGAGGCCGGTACGATAACCTTGTAGGTATGTTCGGTGGCCAGAAGGTTTCCGGAGTAGGATTCGGACTCGGACTTATTACTCTGGAGCTGTTTCTGGAAACATATGGGCTGATACCTTTCGGCATTTCCGGGGAACACCCGGCGGATATTTTTCTAGCTGTATACTCCGATGAAGAAAGAGTCTTCGCGGTGAACCTTGCGGAGAAGCTGCGAGACAACTGTATTTCTGTTGAGATTGATATCACAGGAAAGAAACTTTCAAAGCAGTTCAAAATCGCTGACAGGAAATCAATTGGATACATTGCGGTTATCGGTCCTGAGGAAGTAGCTTCAGGAAGAGTCACACTCAAGGATATGTCCTCGGGCACTGAAACTGAGTGTGAAGTATCAGAGATACCACAAATTCTTGCAGACAGGAGTCTGTGCAGGGAGCAGAATTGACCGGATTCAAAATCAGGATTTCATGCAGGATATTCATTGTAATTCTTACAATATTCATGTTTATCCCGTTGTTTTTCCTGCGTACTTCTCCGGGGAGTCTGAGTTTTTCGGAAACATCAGCGTGTCTGGGGGCAGTATTTCTGTATCTGATCTTTGCCAGGCTTATTTCCAGGCTTCATCTTACAAGCGTACTCATATCACTGGTTATTTTCACACTGATAGTCTTCGGGCTTGCGGTTTTTCTGCAGCCTTCAGTCAGTGAAGAACAGGCCGTACCGGACGAAGCCGTTCATGATAACTATTTAACGAAGAAATTACTGTTACTCCGTGATGGTAGTTCGGAAGCTTCAGGCTGGGCTGAAATTCAGAGCGATATTGACAGCCTTGCCGTCTCAGGTGGCGATGCTATCAGGAACTTAGGTCTTTTCGACGGTTCCGGAACCCTGGGAATGACACTCGGAGCATTGGGAGATGTAACTTCAGCGACTGCTGAGGTATTCATCAGAGCCGTTTACTCCGGTTCGAATGTAGCCAAGGAGGACTCCATTATCCTGTCCGAAGGAACGCTGAGGGAATCGGAGCATCCTCTGAAGATACTTGCCCTTATCGCTGCTATCTTGTTTTCTATCGCTATAGTCGCGTCACTGAGATACCTTGTTCTGGTAGAGCGCAGAAAAGGCACACTCCTTTGGTTCCAGTTGCTTGTGATTACTCTTGTCCTCAGAATCCTGTACGTTTCTCTGGGACTGGAAGATTTATTGCGAACGGCCATATCAGGAATCAGCAATTCTGAAATTCTCCTGTCGATAAGTCCTTTCTATGTCCTGCTTTTCATCTTCGCGTTCATTAATTCGTTCAGAACTGACTGGGCACACTACCTCAACAGATGGAGGAAGTACGTTGCTCTTATAGGATCACTGGGAGTTTTCATGCTCTCCCAGTCCATTCTCAGATTCTACTTCAGGGGTGGCCTGACAATATCATCCCTTGCGCTGGGAACCCTTATCGGCTGTGTGTTCACCATCCTGCTGATCTTCAGCTCAGTGACCTTCCTTAAGATCCTCTTCCTTCTCCCGTCCGCAAGACTTGTGGACAGGAAACTCAATCAGCTGAGGATAATGGACGGACTCGGCCAGTCAATCTATTCAACCTTTGATGAAGATAAGATCGTACATGCATCAGTAACTCTCGGTAGAAGATTTTCCGGTGCCGACAGGTGCTGGGCCGTACAACTGGATAAGAAAGATTTCAGTTTCTGGGAGGCTACAGGAAGGGATTCTTCTGAAGCCGCGTTTCCCGACCAATGGCACAGAGAAGTTCTGAAGCGACTGGAAAAGGCCGGTGGAACGATCCTTTACAACCGGTACCCGAACAGCCCTCTGGCGGCATTAGCGGGAAAGGACTCTCCTGTGCCGGGTTCTCTGATCGCTTCAAAGCTTATGATCAGGAAAAGGACATTCGGCATTATCTTTGCTTCCACGAATCGTCAGTTCGGATTCATGAACGAATCAAAGGGTCTTATAGAAACCTTCGCAAGACAGGTAGCCGCGGCTATAGATAATGCGAGGCTGATGGAAACGGAGCTGGAACGAGAAAGGTACCGTGAAGAGCTGTCAATAGCCAGATCAATTCAGGAAAGCCTGCTTCCCGGAGATCTTCCGGAGATCGAGAATGTTGATATAGCTGCTATTTCAGTACCCAGTATGCAGGTGGGTGGGGATTATTACGATGTATTTCCAATTCCTGGCGGATTCTACGGTATAGCAATTGCTGACGTTGCCGGGAAGGGCACCGCGGCCGCTTTGCTGATGGCTGCGCTTCAATCCGCACTTCATGCCATAGCTCCGGGGATGAGTAATATAGCAGGTGATACAGTACAGAGACTCAACGATATAATGAGCAGGAGAATGCCTGATGACAAATTCATAACTTTCTTCTACGGCGTTCTTGACCCTGCCGATAGAACTCTCAGCTACTGCTGCGCCGGCCATGATCCGCCTATTCTTGTCGGAAGCGATGGGATAATAAGCAGATTATCCGAAGGAGGTCTTGTACTCGGCGTAAAAGGTGATGCAGAATACAGGACGACCACCATAAGATTGAACACTGATGACAGGCTGCTACTGTACACTGACGGCATTACGGAAAGCATGGATAAGGAGACGGGAGAGGAATTCGGTACGGGCAGGCTTGAAGCATTTCTTGCCGTGCAGCAAAGCCTTCAGTCGCGGTTCATCCTTGAGAATCTTCTTGACAGGCTTTCGTCGTTCCGGGGGGAAGTTGCTGCATTTGATGATATGACTCTCCTTATGATAACATGTACGGAGTATACTGAAGCAAGCGCTGACTGAACCACCTCTGATAAACTGCGCTTTAAAAAAAGGATCGATTTGAACAATAACTTTGCTTTCCACAGCAGATAACCCTTGATTTTAAACTCGATTATAAGTATTTTTCAACCTTCGTTTTTGTCGTTGACATAGTGCCCATCTCCGGGGAAAACCAACCCGATATTCATTTGCATGGAGGCCTGCATGAAGATACTTGTCATTAACAGCGGAAGTTCTTCCATCAAGTTCAAACTCATCGATATGGAGAACGAGAATCTGCTTGCCGAAGGATTGATCGAGAGAATCGGTCTCCCTGAAGGACGGATAAAGTACAAATCCGGCGGAAAGACGATCATTCTTGAAGAACCTGTTCCCGATCACAAGAAGGGCGTAAATTTTGTTCTGGATGCCCTTACAAACTCTGAATACGGCCCAATTGAAAACTACAGCGAAATCGGAGCGGTTGGTCACAGAGTCGTTCACGGCGGAGAAAGATTC
>JAIOSX010000312.1 GCA_021107345.1 Candidatus Aegiribacteria sp. | reverse complement strand
GGTTATGGCGATTCTGGGTTTGTCCTTCTTGTCGCTTCGTGCGTAGGGGAAATAGGGCGTTACCGCTGTTATTCTTCCCGCGCTGTCCTTAAGGGCGTATATCATCTGGAGGAGTTCAAGAATGTCACCGGAAACTGTACCGAAAGCCTTATCTCTGTCCTGAAAGATAGACCTTTCTCCAGACTGAATTACGAATACATCTTTTTCGCGAACAGACTCTCCAACGAAATTCACCATGAGATTCCCGTTGGTAAACCGAATAAAATCCACTGGCTCGGGTTCTATACCGAGGATCTCACATATACGAAATCCAAGCGTCTGACTGGCACGACCGCAGCATATGGCTATATTGCCGAACATTCAAATCCCCTCCTGTTTCAGAAATCAGATATTTGAAAGTACTTCCCAGTTTTCGTCTACAGTGCCAAGAAGAAGGTTTAGCATCACAGCGAAGGACTCGTATCCGAGCCCATTTTCCGTAGAAAACGTGTACATGGCCGACACATCTCCCATTTCCGGATCAATTGCGAACTTGACCCATGTATTGTTCCAGTTAAGCTGTGAAACTACCTCGAGAGCGGCCGTTCTTTCGGCTCCGGATTCGGGCACTATGCCGGGTGTAAGAGCTACAAGAAGGCACCCTTCCATTTCCGGGTCAGCAAGAATGTACATATATGGGATCTGAGATCCATCCTCTGTTTCGGCCAGCAGCATGAACTCGCCATCAACTCTTTCGTAGACCAGATCTTCACCTATCTGATCAAGGTATCCGGCAACTATATCGCCGCTTATTTCCGCAAAGGAAACTGCTGCCAGGACTGATAATAAAAGGATAACATTCTTCAAACCAAAACCTCCATGCTCGGATTATGCATACAAAATAAAGACCATTATATTATGATGATTTTAAAAGCTTTCGGGAAGTGTTTCAACGTAAGCTATTTGAAAACTGATTGATAGAATCTCCCGCTGAGAACCAGCGGGATTAACGCATTTAAAGTAACCGGAGGCGGTAATGGATCGCAAAACAAGAGTACTTATCGGAAAACCCGGTCTTGACGGACATGACCGGGGAGCAAAGTACATAGCGAGAGCCCTGAGAGATGCCGGTATGGAGGTTATTTATACCGGGATACGCCAGACACCCGAAGCGATAGCCAATGCAGCAATTCAGGAAGATGTTGACTTTGTTGGCCTCTCCCTTCTCTCCGGAGCCCATAATCACCTCTTCCCGGAAGTTGCCAGGCTTCTTAAGGAGAAAGGCGGATCGGATATAATCCTTTTCGGAGGAGGCGTTATCCCGGAAGAGGATATTCCCGGGCTGAAAGAGGCGGGGTTCAAAGCCATATTCACGCCGGGAACCCCCGCGGCAGAAGTTGTGGATTTCATTGAGCAGAAAATCCAGACTAGCTGAACCACCCGCAGAAGTCACCGGGTCGGAGGTAAACTTGCTTTCCAGCGAGGCAGACGATCTTGTACTTAAAGTACGAAGCAGAAACCAGAGAGGACTGGCGAGAGTTCTTTCAATGGTTGAAAACGATCACCCTCTTGCACACTCGATATTGCATTCCCTCTATGACCCTGAAAGATCAGGCCTTACCATCGGTATTACCGGACCCCCGGGTGCCGGGAAGAGTACACTGACAAACCTTCTGATAACGTACTATAGAAGACATGGCAACAAAGTCGGAGTTATTGCCGTTGATCCTTCCTCCCCCTTTTCCGGTGGAGCCCTTCTGGGTGACAGGATCAGGATGCAGGACCACGCCTCGGATACGGGAGTTTTTATCCGAAGCATGGGAAACAGAGGTCATCTCGGAGGGCTTTCGGGAACCACAAGAGATGCTCTTGAAATTCTTGCTGCAGCATCCTATGACCCGGTGATTGTTGAAACCATCGGGGTTGGCCAGGCGGAAGTAGAAATTGCCTCCCTTGCGGACATAACCCTTCTGGTTCTGGTTCCGGGCCTGGGTGATGAGGTACAGACCATGAAAGCCGGGATCATGGAGATAGGGGACATTATAGTGCTTAACAAGGCTGACAGGCCCGGTATAGAACAACTGGAAATGTCGGTGAACGCCAGTCTTGAACTCATTCCCGATCAGACTGAAAGACCACATGTTGTCAGATGTTCCGCGCAGACAGGGGAAGGTATGGAACAACTGATGGATGCTATTGTCAGTTGCGTTTCTTCTGGTACCGGACGGAAGGAAATAGCACGAAGACGAACTACATTGATACTTAACAGCATTATCCGTGAAAAGGGAAGAGAACTTGCTAAAAAGCTGGTTTCGAACAGGTACGGCAGTGTTGAAAAGGCGATAGAATCTATTCTCGAGGGGAAGACAACTCCCTATGGAATAGGAGAAATGCTTTCCGGATTTCTTAAGAATAAACGGGAGAATACGAATGAGTGTAAAGGGAATTGATCACATCGGTATAGCGGTTAAGAGCCTGGATGATTCAATACCGTTCTACAGAGACAATCTGGGGCTGACTTTCCTGGGAATAGAGGAAGTTCCCTCTCAGAAGGTCCGCGTGGCCATGTTCAGTATTGGGGATTCCAAAATAGAACTCCTTGAACCAACATCAGAAGATAGCCCGATTGCGAGGGCAATAGAGAAGCGGGGAGAGGGAATTCACCATATTGCCTACTCGGTTGAAAGTGCTTCCGACGAAATAGATTCATTGAAAAACAAAGGCATAAGAATGATAGACAATACCCCGCGCGAGGGAGCGGGCGGAGCAAGAATAGCCTTCGTCCACCCCGCTGACAGCGGGAAGGTACTGACTGAATTGTGCGAACATCCGAAAGCTGAAAAGGAAAACTAAAATGAGTTCTCTTGAAAAGGCTGACAAACTCCACGCTCTTAGAGAAAAAGCGTTTGCGGGCGGTGGCGAAAAAAGTATTGAGAAGCAGCATGAGAAAGGCAAGCTGACCGCAAGGGAAAGAATAGATCTGCTTCTTGATGACGACAGCTTCGAAGAATTTGATATGCTTGTTACCCATAGATCTACAAGTTTCGGACTTGAGAAGAAAAAGATCCCGGGCGATGGCGTGGTCACCGGTTACGGTACAATTGACGGAAGGCAGGTGTACGTCTTTTCCCATGATTTTACCGTATTTGGCGGCAGCCTTTCGGAAACCTTTGCCGAGAAGATACTGAAGATCATGGATATGGCCGCTATGAACGGCGCTCCCCTCATCGGGCTTAACGATTCCGGCGGAGCAAGAATACAGGAAGGTATCGAGAGCCTTGCCGGGTACGGAAAGATCTTCCTGAAGAACGTACTCTATTCCGGGGTTATTCCGCAGATTTCAGCCATACTGGGCCCCTGTGCCGGAGGAGCCGTCTACAGTCCCGCCATAACTGATTTCACGATAATGGTTAAAGGCATAAGCTACATGTTTGTTACCGGTCCTACGGTTGTTAAAGCCGTAACCGGGGAAGACGTTACGAAGGAACAGCTGGGCGGACCGGGCATTCACAGCAAACGCAGCGGAGTATGCAGCCTTGTCTGCGAAGACGAGAGGGAAGCTCTTCTTCTTATTAGAAAGCTCATCAGCTACATGCCGCAGAACAACATGGAAGATCCCATCAGGGTGCCATGCACTGACCCGCCTGACAGGAAGGAAATGTGGCTTGACGAGTTCATTCCCGATAATCCCAACAAACCCTACGAAATGCGCACTGTAATTGAAGCCATCGTTGATAACGGCGAATTTCTTGAGATCCAGCGATCCTTCGCTCCCAACATCATCGTGGGATTCGCGAGGATGAACGGTCATTCCATTGGAATAGTAGCTAACCAGCCCTGCTACCTTGCAGGAGTTCTGGACAACGACGCTTCAGTGAAAGCTGCCCGTTTTGTCCGTTTCTGTGATGCATTCAACATCCCTGTGGTAACTCTTGTGGACGTACCCGGTTTCATGCCCGGAACGGTGCAGGAATACGGCGGGATAATCAGGAACGGAGCGAAGCTTCTCTTCGCTTATGCCGAGGCGACAGTGCCCAAGATAACTGTGATAACGAGGAAAGCCTACGGCGGCGCTTACGATGTAATGAGTTCGAAGCATATCAGGGCGGACATAAACTACGCCTGGCCCACTGCGGAGATAGCCGTTATGGGACCTGACGGGGCCGTTGAGATTATCTTCCACCGTGATATTGAAGAGGCAAAAGATCCCGTTGTAAGGAAGAAGGAACTGGTAGACCAGTACCGGGAAAAATTCGCAAACCCATACGACGCTGCTTCAAGGGGTTATCTGGATGATGTGATAATAGCTTCGAATACAAGATTCCGTATAATCAAGGCCCTTGAAATGCTTGCTGGAAAGCGGCAGACGATACCTCCCAAAAAGCATGGGAATATCCCGTTATGATATTGGCAGGAACCATGATCCTTGTGGCAGTCCAATTGAATACTGCCGATCTTAATAATGGTATTGGAATAGCACTGGCAGGGATGACTACCGTATTCACCGGGCTTGTAGTACTGGCCTTTATGCTCCCTGCCCTTGAGAGCTGGATTAAGGACAGATTCGGATTGAACAGAGGCAAAGATTCTCTCACAGAGAAGGAAGCTGATAGAAGAATGAGTCCGGATGAAATAGCAGCAGTGTCAGCAGCCATTCACGCCCACTTCTGCTTTCTGGATCAGGTGGAACATATGAAGCTGACCTGGGAAACTCATGAAAAACCCTATACCCCCTGGAAACTTGCTGGAAGGGCTGAACTCATTCAGGAGTCGGGATCGCTGCAGAACAGAGTCAGGAGTCGCTGAAATGCCAGAATACAATGTAACCGTTAATGGAAAAACATACACTGTTAACATCGGAAGAATAATGGATAACTCGGTGGATGTGACACTCGACGGTAAAACCTATCAGGTTGA
Organism: Candidatus Aegiribacteria sp.; assembly: GCA_021107345.1. Next base: position 184 of record JAIOSX010000312.1, on the reverse strand, counting down.
GGTTGAATCCCCGCTGAAAAAAGCATCTAAAACTCCGGTATTGAAAAGACACCGACAGGTTCTGAACGCTGCCGAAGTTCCCGACAGGACGTCACCTCCCGGGGTTGTAACCGGAACGGGTGAGGTTATGGCGCCACTGCCGGGACTTATCCTGAAAGTCATGGTCAAGGAGGGAGATCAGGTC
>JAIOSX010000070.1 GCA_021107345.1 Candidatus Aegiribacteria sp. | reverse complement strand
ACGTCCAGGGATATTGCGAGTTCTTCGAAGGAGTAACAGGTAAACCTCAAACCATGGACAGCCTTATAAGAATGTCCGAGAAGGTTTACAACTTCCAACGCGTTTTCAACCTGAAGATGGGCTTCGGAAGAAGAGAACATGACGTAATACCGTACAGGTCAGCGGGTCCCGTCACTGTTACAGAATACGAATCACGCCAGGATAGATACGACACTCAGCTTCGCGTAGATGCGGGGATAGATCCCTCCGGAATGTCCTCCGAAGAGAAGGTGGCGGCTACACGTAAACATAGGGAAACACAGTACGAGCATCTCCTGGACGCGGTCTACAAGCGCAGGGGCTGGACGAACAATGGCGTTCCAACTGTCACCAAGCTTAAGGAGCTGGGTCTGGACTTTCCTGATGTAATTGAACTAGTTCAAAAACACGGAGGTTGATTTTTGCAGGCGGGGACGATTTGTCCCCGCCGCTGACCTTATGATAAATGTTAACGGCGAACAGTCAGAATGGTTTCGCGGTAAAACCGTAAGTGATGTTATTAAGGAGAAAAATTACATTTTTCCCCTTCTTATTGTAAGAATCAATGGAAAACTCATACCAAGGGATAAATACGATTCTGCAGTGATTCCTGATAAAGCAACTGTAGACATAATCCACCTGATGTCAGGCGGATAAATCCTCGTTGGGCTATTATCCGTTACATCATCGAATAAATACGCGGGCTATTCGCAGTCACCGCTCCCGCAGCATGACCCTCCGGTGGAACAGGGTCCGCTGCAGCCGTTATCAGCAGCGGCTTCTACAAGCTCCTGGAATCTGGAATCTTCTCTGAGACCGGCAAGATCCTCATCCTCAAGCATCCAGTCAGGATCGCCGTATCCAGCGTCTACCGAACCTTCAAGCCATGTGAAAGCCTCGTCAGTGTTTCCGTTTATGGCTTCGAGACAGGCGAGATTGTACATTACCATGCAGTCCAAAACACCCAGTGTATACAATTCGGTCTCATCGGTAATCTCACCCTCCAGAGCTTCTCCGATCATGATATGTGCTTCCAGAAGAGTCTCATATGCGTCTTCAGTAAATGTACCGGTTTCCTGGTCGAATGCAGCGGTCACTTTCTCGGAAATCTCAGCGATAGAGTCCATTCCTGCTGTTGACATGGCGACAAGCAGTGTTACAGCAAACAGGGATGCTATTCTCATATTATTTTCAATTCCTTTCCCGTGGTTATCATAATTGCTCGGTTTGAATGACAGATTTGATGTGAATGTACATTATTAATAATATAGTTCTTTTGTAGGAATTTGTCATGTTTTACGTATCATTCTGCCGGCATTTCTCACAACTTATTTACCGTATTTAGTCCTGCGTTCTCCGGAAGAATGACGTCTCTGTGATCGAGATCGGATGAGCATTTTCTATGAAACCGGCAAGATGCGTCAGCCGGTGTTTCTAGAACAGTTCCAGATCAAGAAGGAGATCGTTAAGTGCAGGTAATCTGAGAATTGTACGATGAAGAGCGTTATCTATTATTTCAAATGCTTCATATGTTTCCTGATACTGTCCCTCGTAAACTTCCCCGTCCTGTTCGATGCTGATCAGCGAAGCAGTCCGGATACTGTCGAAAGCAATCCTGATTTCAGGTACATCCTCCGGCCAACTATAAGACCAGGCAGGGGATGTATATAGTAACGATCTGTTGAGTACTTCAAGAACACAGTAGGTGTCAATACTTGAAGTCATGTTCCCGAACGCTTTAACCATTTCTTCGCCGGTAATCAGACCGGATTCGCGCAACTTCATGACGGTATCGATTCTTGCCTCAATCTGAGGCAACAAATCATCGGTCAGTTCCGAGACAGGCGGCATCATCATTCTGGTTAACAGGAGTCTTGATCCATAGGCTAGATGATCGAATCTGTCGAAAGTCAGTGTCTCAAGAAGAGCAAGTTCCACCGAATCTATACCGATTTCTTCCGAAACCTCTCTCAATTCCCTGAAAGTAACATCCAGTTTGTTTCTGAATCGACCAGCTTCCTCTGCATTCAAGAAATCCGGAGCATAACCTGCGTTAGTTGAAGTTACGGTATCGAGCTTGCGCCAGAGTATCTTGAAAGCCTGCCATTGCGGATTGCTCCAGAGTATTGAAGTCCTGGTGTATAACGACTGTGAACCTGAATTGACAGGAATTGTCGAGTTATTCCGGCTTTCTTTATCATCTTGAACAACCTGTGCGGAAGAATCGTCTGCAGGTAGGAATCCGGACACAATAGCGATTCCGAGTGCTGAGGAAAGATATTTACCCTGTCTCTTCATGTTAATGGGATGTTTCATAATGCCTCCACATTGAATAAAGCTATGTAATTATCAATATAGAAGAACAGCTTGTTTGTTCCAGGACATTTAACGGAATATCATATTGAACAGTGTGCTTCCTCCCCGGGTGATGAGCTGTAAGGCAGACGCGAGATACATTCTCGGGCTGTTAAAGCCCTTGATGAATTTGACGTGGCAGGACTACCTCTGGTATAGTCTCTTCAGGAAGAGAATCACGGCTTAACAGAAGATGCCTTGGCGTTCTTCGTATACATATTGCAGATAGTCGAAAATACAGTTTCTTATTGATTTAGGCAGGTATATATGAGAAAGATAGTACTGGCAGTCGCCGCCGTTGCTTTAGTAATTCTGATACTGCGCTTTATTCAGTGCTGAGGACCCGGTATGAAAAAACTGTTAGGCCTGACCGTATTTTTCCTCTTCCTTATGGTTCTTGTAATGTTCCTGTCAGCCATGAACATCCTGGACCTGAGCAGCGTCCTGGGTTTCTCCAGAACGGCCACATCCGTTCTGCAGGTTCTCAGATCCGAAAGCCTTTTCTTCCTGGCGACTGACAGGATAACGACCTACATATATACCGATATCGATGAAAACAGCCTTCTACTCGGGAACAGGGAAGGCCTGCTGATAATGAAGGTCACGTACATATACGGACTTGACCTGGTGAAACTGACTGAGGATTCCCTGGATCAGAACTTCAACAGCATCACAGTCCATCTTCCCGATGTAGAGATGCTGGAGATGTCACCGGATCTCAGTACAGTGGAGATCTACACGAAGACATCCGGGCTTGTATGGCTCTACGATCAGATAGCGGGTTACGATATGCAGGAGGATCTGCTGAAACAGCTTGACTCAGTAGCAACCGATTTCGCCTGTTCAGAGGATCTTCTGCCTGACAGAAGTGAGATCATAGCTCGACTGAATGGTTTTGCTCCCGTACTGTCGGAATATGCGGGAACGAGTATTCTTTTTGAATAGTCAGCAATGGTAATCTCTGCAGAAAGTCATTTACTTGCGTTATAGATTCAATTCCATTATCCATATCCTAGTGCCATGTCAATCCGGATGATGAACATGTAGATGCGAGTTGAGAGGATCTCATGAACCCGATAGGTTGGATATTGTTTCTTTTTGCTCTGGGGATAATCAACCTGATTGTAGCAGTCAAAGGAATAAGAGGTTTCCTTTCTCAGGAGACATCCATCAGAACTTACCAGAGCCTTGAGAACTTTAAAAGTTTTGCTCGGAAACAGATGTATCAGGCTCTCCTTCAATTGACAATTCTGGGAACTATGGTAGTGATAGGGATAGTTGCTATGTTCAGCAGAAAATTGGATTTCAACGGAACTTTACTGTTTCTGCTGCTCAACGTGATAAATGTCTTTGCCGGCAAGTGGGGAAAGGGATTTGAAAATAAAGCAAGATCTCTAAAGGTGGAAGATCCTGATCTTCTTGAAGAGTATAATTCGGTATGCAGAAGCTGGTTCAGGAAACCATTCCCCGATTTCTAACCATTCTTGCTACTCACTATTAAAGAAGTGTATCGCGCAGCGTTATCGGTGATGTGAGATCAGGTTTCCTATCTTTTAATGGTTGACTGCATTGTATATGAATACAGAAAATGACACTAGAATGGAGAATGAGATGTTACAGATAGCCTACTGCGGATTGAACTGTATAGAATGCCCCGCTTATATCGCTACTCAAAGAGACGATCAGACTCTAAGGGAAAAGGTCGCTGCCGAATGGTCGAAAGAATTCAATGCTGATATCAGCGCTGATGATATCAACTGTGACGGATGTAATTCGACTGAAGGAGTGCATTTCTCACATTGTTTCGAGTGTCCGATGCGTCTGTGTGCCATGGATCGACCTCTGGAAACGTGTGCGGAGTGTGATGAGTATCCCTGCAAGGATCTGGAAGAATTCTTCGGCTTGGTTCCAGCAGCTAAAAAGAAACTCGATAGTCTCAGATAAAAATGTAGCTGGAACAGGTCATTCCAATAATATCACTGAATTTGAGTGTATGTTTCCGCGGTTTACTCCCCGGCAAGAAGTTTTGATGCAGTTTCCACATCTATTTCTCCATCGCTGAGCCTTTTGAGAACCTCAGCAGGATCCCGAGCAGGTTTTTCACCCTTCAGCTCACTGAACATGCTATCAATTCTCTGCCGAACAGTTGGATACGATATGCTCAGTTTTCTTTGTACTTCCTTGAGGTTCCCCCTTGATTCCATGAACAGATCAAACAGATCCCTGTTCTTTCCCTCAAGGGTACATACCGGGCAAACATCGAACTCGCCGTTTACTTCGGTACCGCACGAACTGCACTGAAGCTTCACAACAATAAGTCTGTCTCCACAACCGGGGCATTTAGGTGGAATGGAACTGTCACTCATTTTCTCTCTTTTCTATTTTTCCTTCTCTTCTTTTTCTCCCCGTTATCCTCTACAACCGGTTCTATTCCAGAGCGGTCTATCGAGATATTCCCTCCCATGGTCTTGAGTCTGAGTTCGGGGGATTCCTCTTCATCTGACAGGTCTATATTAACTCTTGAAGAACCGGGATGTCCAGATTCAGTTAATCCGGATATATCTTCCTGTACTGTGATTTCACCACCCATGGTTTTGGCCGAGATCTCAGCCTTTGTACTTTCACATATGCTCAACGCTATATTACCGCCCATTGTTGTAACCCTTGAATCTTCATTCCAATCGTCAGTCAGTTTAATCAGAATGTTTCCCCCCATCGTCTTTGCCCTGAAAGCTCTTGAAGCTTCAGACAGGTTTATATCACCACCCATTGTTCTTATATCAGCTGCACCTTTCACGCTGTTCAGGATGATATTTCCACCCATTATGCTTGCCCTGACGTTTTCTACAGTCTCAGGTACGTTAAGCGACAGGTCACTCTTTTCCCATTTTAAATACACTGTTCCATTATCCCGGTATAGGCGTATGTCCGGAGTATTTTCTCCAATGACTTCAAGAGTCGAACCGGACACTCCGTTCAAAATCAGATCACCGCCATTGTTCCTGCCGTTCCTGCGAACCCTTCGTTTCAGAACAAGCTCTGTACCCTCATCAAGTTCAAGGGGACCTTCCAGATGCCCTCCATCCTCAAACATATCTTCGTCTATTTCCATGAATTCATCATCAATCCCTGATACGGAATCCTTTACCATACCGCGTACCATACGGCCTATGTCGCGCAGGCCGTCAAAGCCGGTTATAGGCCCCATTTTTCTATACTCGTGCATAATGCGCTTCTTTTCCTTGGCCCTCCGGGCTGGTGATCCCATCTCCTTTCTCTTCCGCTCACCTTTTGTAAGTGCTTCCAGAAGTTGTGCGCCATCATCGGCGCTTATCTTACCATCGGCTACCATCTGAAGGATCTCTCTCTGTTCTTCGCTCATGACCATTCCTTTCATATTGTGAAATATTGTGGTTAATTTATAAAAATATGTTTACAATTTGTCAAGTCTTTGTTTCAATATTGAAATTGTCCACACATCCTTACGGACATCTGGATATTTATCATTGACTCAGATGATAAAAAAAAAAGAGCTGTGAGAATAATTAGAGAGACCGGTTACAGTGCCTTCAGGCTTGATGACAATGCAACGGATAGGAAGCAATGGCGCTTTACACAATCAGGCTTTCTCGTCGGGTCGTACGTCCCTCTGTCCGCAGTGTTCTATGTCTCCCCTGAGAATCCCCAGTGCATGGTCGAGTATAGGAAAAGTGAAACCTGCGCATTCAATTGCTGCCTTCCTGCTTCCGGGAAGGTTTATCACCAGTGTACGTTCTCTGATTCCTGACTGTGCTCTGGAAAGCCATGCTGATTCGACAATATCTGCTGATTTCTGTCTTATCATTTCCGGAATGCCGGGAACCTGCCTGTCACAGACCATCGCGGTTGCTTCCGGTGTAACATCCCTCACCGAGAATCCGGTTCCGCCTGTAGTGAACAGTACATCCAGAAAACCATCTTCGCACCAGTTGCTGAGCTTTGCCGATATTTCAGTTATCTCATCCGGAACTACGGCATACCTTGCCGGAAGGAAACCGTTACTGTTCAGTAATTCAATCAATGCGGGACCGCTCAGGTCCTGATAATCTCCCCTGGAAGCTGAATCACTTACAGTCAGTACGCCTGCGGTAAAACCGCTGCTTCGGAGCACTTTAACCGGATCATCCGGTTTAACTGTACCACGTGAGAGCACTTCAGCAAAGATGCCTTCCTGAGGAAAAATATTGCCCTGAATAACGTTATCCGCATGACCGTCAGAATTATCTTTCCCGATTTCCGTGATCCTTACTATCGCACTGCTACCAAGCTTCAATTGAACTCCCGGAAGAAGTGTATGCAGTTCAATAACACCGCGGATATCGATATTCTCACCGCAGCATCCGGGTGAGGTTGCTATCCCTTCAGCTTCCATTTTCGCAAGGGACAACTCCGACAGGATTGAAACCTGGCGCGGACCGCTTTCTGCGTGGGCATCACCTTCAATACCGAAGCTCTCGATAAGCAGGACCGAGTCCTGCTTTGTTTTCCGTGTCTGTCTTTTCTCGGAAAGGCATACTGCGCTTACCCTTGCCATTTGTATTCTCCAGATTTTCCTCCGCTTTTCCGAATCAGCCTCACTTCTCCTATTTCCATGCCCCTGTCCAGGGCTTTTGTCATATCGTAGATAATAAGAAGTGCGGTTGTAACGCCTGTGAGAGCCTCCATCTCGAATCCCGTTGATTCCACACCCTTTACAGTGCAGGTGACTTCAACGGTGTTTCCATCCTTACGAAAATTTACATCCACTCCGCCGATTCTTAGTGGATGACACAGTGGAATTGTCTCCCAGGTTCTCTTCACCGCGGTGATAGCGCCTATTCTCGCGGTGGAGAATACTTCACCCTTGGGAACGGCATCACCATCGATGGCAGCAGACGCGCTGCTGCCGAGTTTGATATACCCGGAGGCTACGGCTGTTCTTTCAGTGGGTTCCTTTGATGAAATATCGACCATCCTCGCATATCCATTTTCATCAACATGGGACATCTTCTTCATAACACTAACCGCCAATCCTCCACATCTTTACGCGGACACATCCGCCATGGGAATCAGGTTTTCTCATTACGGCTCCTCTGATCATCTCTGAAACGATTTCATCGCCTGAATCACTCCGCAGCAGCTCTATGAGTGATACTCCTTCTTCCTCTGCAAGACAGGAATACAGTACGCCCGGAGCTGACAGCCTTATTCTACTGCAGGAGCTGCACATGGGATCAGAAAATGGTGCAATTATGCCAAAGGTCTGTCCGGTGTCCTCATAAATGTAGATACCTGATGTGCCGGAGTCGCTCTGTCTGACGATTTTACCGAGGACAAGAGCCTTTTCGATTATCTCATCCCTTGAAACGAATGTGTCACCGGAAAGCCTTGACGGCATATGTTCAATGAAACGGACAGTTACGCCTGTTTCACCGCCCCATCTGATAAACTCCGCTATTTCGTCATCGTTGATATTTCTCATGACAACGCAGTTCACCTTAACAGGATCAAGACCTGCATCGAATGCTGATTCAATTGCACCTTCAATATCTTTCAGGGATACATCCCTCCTGGAGATTCGCTTTATCCTGTCATCCCTGAGGCTGTCCAGGCTGATGTTCACCCTCTCTATTCCCGCTTCGGCAAGCTGCTGCGCCATACTGCATAGCAGCAACCCGTTAGTTGTAAGCACAAGCTCACCGGGACAGAGACCTGAAACTCCCCGCACGATGTCCAGGAGACCTTTTCTTACCAGCGGTTCTCCGCCGGTTATCCTTACTTTTCTTACACCTGCCGTTTTCATGATAATCCCGGTTATAAGGATGGTCTCATCCACAGTGAGAACGTCATCATGAGAAACCAGAGTAACACCAGATTCCGGCATGCAGTAAATACACCTGATATTACACCTGTCAGTGACTGAAAGCCTGAGGTAATCAATATTCCGCCCTTTTGAATCAATCATGAGAAGGCAAGCTCACCTGCTGTGGAACTGAAGAAGTGGAAAGGCAGTGTTTCCCCGGACTGAATACTCAGTTGATTTTCGCTGACTATTGCAAGAGCATTGACATTCACGGTGCTCATAAGGTCCCCGGAACCGGAAGAATCAGGATGATGAAGCTTCCAGGCACTGCCTTCCCTGTAAGCAATAACCCTGAGGAAATGAAGTCTGCCCGGTTTCTTTTTGTAGTCAGAAGTTATTTCACCATGGTACACTCGCTTGTGGTATCCCTTGAAGCCGGATCTTTTCCTCAGTAGAGGAAGCACGTACTCCTCGATTGTTACCATTACGGAAACTGGATTGCCAGGCAGCCCGAAAACAGGTTTGCCAGTGGCGCTGCTGCCGAAGGTTAAAGGTTTGCCGGGCTTCTGGGCGACCATTCTGAAGTGAATTCTCGCGCCTAGTGATTCAAAAACTGATGGAACGAAATCCCTTGTACCCCTTGAAACTCCTCCAGCCACTACAAGAACATCACTGAAGTTCAGAAATTGGCTGAAAGTTGCCCTGAGGGAATTGGGATCGTCGGCGGAATGAACTGATACCGCGGTTGGAAAGCCGTTCATCGACAGCTGAGATGTTATCAGCGGCATATTTGCGTTCCTTACCTGCCCCGGTGAAGGTATCCATGTTGGGGGAACGATTTCGGTGCCGGTAGTTACCACGGCAATGCGGGGTTTTCTGAAAACCGGCAGTACACTCCTTCCCGCCATGGCTGCAATGCCCATGTGCTGATGGGACAATCTTGTACCGTGTTCCAGCACTATATGCCCCTTTTTGATGTCTTCGCCTTTCCAGCAGATGTTCGCTCCCTCGGACGGCACCTTTTTAAGGTAAAGAACGGAGTCCTCAACAACGGTTTCCTCTACGATTACGATCCTGTCCGCTCCTTCAGGTACCGGAGCTCCGGTCATTATCGGGCATCCAAGACCAGGTTTTACTCTGATTTCCCGCGCATCACCGGCGACGATTTCCTCAAGAAGTTCGTGCCTCAGTTCATTTCCTGAAATGGCAAATCCATCCATTGCCGACCGGTTGAAAGGCGGCATATCTATATCCGAATAAACGTCGGAAGCCAGAACGTGACCGACAGCCGCATCAATGGATGCTTCCTCCACCTCAGGTTCACCTGAATTATCAAGTACCAGTTTCAGTGCTTCCTCGAACGGTATCATCATACCTCCAGCCTGTCCAGGAGGCTGTTGAAATCCTCCTCAGACTTTTCCCAGATGTGGAGCAGAGTCTCCGCCAGCGGAGTAATGCTTGTCCCCCCACCTCCAGCTCCCCCCCTGTCACTGTAAAGTAATTTTGCGCCAAGCCGCTGTTCCGCGTCGTGCAGCAGTACCCAGGCTCTCTTGTACTGGATACCGGTTTTCTTTGCAGCCTGCAATATTGAACCTGTCTCACGTACAGTCTTCAGGAGATCCATCCTCCCCTCACCAAAGAGGGGCTTTCCATAAAGGTTCAGCCAGTGTTTGCCACCAATTGTTATGGGAGAATAATCACCTATACGCATTAATCCCGGCACCAGTTTGGCTATCTTATCAGCATCTTCCGAGGATACCGGACCATCTGATGTGATGTCCGCTCTCAGCTCGAGTCCTTCCGCAGAATGCTTCTGACCGGAATCTGAACGTATGTGAATATGAAAATCAGGATTCAACAGATTAATAATCGAGTTGCTCTCGTAAATCACTATATCCACGGGAAACGAAAACCCACCCAGAGCGCGTTCAAGTTCGTCTACTGTTGAATAACTGTAAAACATAACCTTTGAAGCGCCGGCTGCCTTGAAACGGTGAGTGTCGGTACCGATGGATCCCGGCCCGTCGCTGATTCCGGCAGGCCCGTGTCCCTGATGTGACAGTTTAACACATGCAACCGTCAGACCGGTTGCCGTCAATTCTATAATGAGACGTTCAGCAATGATGGTTTTACCAAGTTTTCTGCGATCCGAGGAAATAACTATCCTTTTTCCCAAAATGCTCCGTTCAATAATTTGTGGTTATACCTGCGGAACATAACGCAAGCCGTTAAATTTGAAAACTTCTGGAGCGGAATTGAATTCGCTTATAGAAGTAATGAAGTATAAAATGCCTTTTGCACCTATTTGCTTCTTTTCTCCCCGAAGTGGCCGGGAAGAACTTCAATCTGACGCTTTTTCTGTGAAGGCTTTCGAGCCACATAGATCTGCATTCCGGTTTCCGGGTTGATACCGGTATGATACATTGCCGTTGCCATGGTCATGGGTGTGGGAAGAAATATCTGAGCTTTTTCCGGTCGCATGTTCTGCCTTCTCAGCTCATCTGCGGCCATGTGCATATGATTCAAATCGCAACCAGGGAAGGCAACAAGTATATAAGGTTCAATGTACTGTTCCCTGCCGGCTTCTCTTGAGAGGCTTTCGAAAAGCTTCTTGAATTTCCTCCAGAGATCAGGGGATGGTTTCCTCATCAGTTTCAGAACTTCAGGTGCGAAGTGCTCCGGGGCGATTTTCAGGTATCCTGACACATTATCCTTTACCAGCTTTTCGATGAAGCTCTTATCTCGCAGAGCTACATCGTGTCGTATACCGCTGGATACAAAGACATTCCGTACACCACTGATCTCCAAGACGGCTTTCAGAAGTTCTATATACGGGCTGTGATCCGTTCTGAAATTCTCACAGATATCAGGATAAAGACACGAATATCTCCTGCATTTTTTAAGGTTACCATCACCTGCACAGCCAAGACCGTAAAGATTCGCGGTGGGTCCGCCCAGATCGGTGACTGTTCCACTGAAATACCGCTTCCTTTTAAGCGTCTCTACTTCCCGCAGGACAGAAGCCCGGCTCCTGCTGCTTATCAGCTTCCCCTGGTGCAGCCCCAGGGCGCAAAAACTGCAGCCTCCCGCACATCCGCGAACAACCGTTATTGAATTCTGTATCATCCTGAACGCCGGAATCTCATCAGTGTAAACAGGATGGGGTTCCCGGGCGTATGGAAGTTCGTATATCCTATCCATCTCTTCGGTGCTTAATGGATACTGGGGCGGGTATACGACAACAGCACGGCTGTCAGCTCTCTGAATGACAGTTGAGCCGGAACAGGGACTAATCTCACTTTCCAGCATTTTCGTCATTTCCATGAACGCATCGGAACTGTTTGAAACCTCCTCATGAGAAGGCAATTCGATATGCTTTCCGGTATCCATCCCACCAAGGGTTTTCACACTGGTGTAGATTGCGGTACCTCTGATTCCATGAATATCTCGTCCGGAGGAGAGGGCATCGGCTATGGAACCAGCCGCCCTCTCACCCATTCCGTATACAAGAATACTTGCCTTTGTATCAAGTAGAATCGATTTCCTTACCCTGTCACTCCAGTAATCGTAATGACTGAACCTTCTCAGGCTTGCCTCAATACCTCCAATTACCACCGGAACTCCCGGCATTGCTCTCTGAACCAGGTTTACATATTTCAGCAGTGCTCTGTCAGGTCTTTTCCCCGGTTTCCCCCCTTCGGAATAGGCATCGTTGGAGCGGATTCTGTTCAGTGATGTGTAGTGATTCACCATTGAGTCCATGGCACCGGAGGTTATTCCCACGAAAAGCTCAGGAATGCCCAGTTGCAGAAATCCCTCTGTTGATGAGATATCAGGTTGCGGAATAACCCCCACCCTGTATCCCCTGCTCTCCAGGTACCTGCCGATGAGAGCCGCTCCGAAGGAAGGATGATCTACATATGCATCACCTGTAACCAGGATGATATCACACGTATCCCATCCCAGGAATTCCATTTCCTTCCTGGTAACCGGCAGAAACGGAGCCGTTTTTATCATAATTTCTCCCTGTTCCTTCCTGACAAAAGAAAGTACTTAATCAGGGCAGGTGTTGACAAGCCCTCCAAAAAAGCCGACACTGGTAGTGAACGAATGTTTACGTTGAAAGGAGAATAGAAATGAGCATCGAAAACGCGTCACTGTTCTGCGGAAGGGTCTCGGCCGGAAGAACTACTTACTTCATAGATGTAAGACAGGCGGTAAACGACAGGTTCTACATTTCCATAACTGAATCCCGCAGAGTATCTGATACCGGCTTCGACCAGAACAGGATATTCCTGTTTGAAGAAAACCTTGAAGAAATCAGCAGCATGATATCTGAAGCTGCCGCAGATCTCAGGCTGGCGGTAGAAAAAAGAGGTGAGCTGCCGCATGAAGGTCCCTCGGGCAAATACGAACGCAGTGGAAAAACCTGGACAGAGGAAGAAGAGGATATCCTGCGGAATGAATTCAGCAAAGGTACGGAACGAGATGCTATCGCTCTATTACTGAAAAGAAGTGCCTATGCGATCACTCTCAGGCTCGAAAAACTGGAACTGATAGAAGCACCGAAGGAAGAAAAAGCGATTGTCAGTTAAGCTCTGCTGATCCTCTGATGGCTTCAACCCATTTTTCAAGATCCGGAACTAGCCAGGCAGCGGAATCCGTACCCTCGACATCATTCCTGAAATCAACTTTAAGAAGTTTCCTTCCCTTGGTTTTCCCCAGAAAACTCTTTGGAGTCTCGACAGATGTAATGCTCCGAAGCGGCACCAGAAGTTCCTTTTTGGGCAGAAGCATCCTGAAGTAAAGCTGAGAAGCTGTCAGCAGAAGAATACCGTTACCCCTTATCTGTTTCATCCCCTTGGATTGAATCCCGAAAATGTTCGCCATGGGGGAAGTAAGAATACGCACATGTTCCGGGTATTGGGCATACACCTCTGCCATTGCGGTTCTAAGAAGTTTTCTAATCAGAAATACAAGACCAGCAGCCAGAAGTACCGAACCAATTATAAAATAGTTTGAAACGGGCATAAGTTTCATCCCTCTTTATTATTGCAGGCTTCGGAGCCTGCTACATGTCGGTGATTTTCCATTCCCCATTAGAATTCAGTTCCATGTCCATATCATCATCATCGGTGTCCGTCTCGCCGGAATCGATTTCCCTGATTGTAATCGTATAATCGATTTCTACCTCTGTGCTATCGTTCGAATAATCAATCTCATCTATGGAGAAGGATACAATTTCAATTCTATTGAGCAAAGCATCGTTAAATTCTGCCTGCATTTCCGCTGACATGTAACTCCTCATTTTATCGTAGTCACGGGCCTGTGCAGCTTCGAACATTCCTTCCGCTATTTCCGCAGGGTCGGCGGGTACTTCTGCTCCGCATGATATTGCAAGAGCGAAAACAGTAAGCGAAATCAGTGCAATTGTAAATTTTAACATTATTCCCCCTTCATTGTAACTCTATATCATTACATACTGCTTGTGGAAAAAGGAATTTCACGTTTACTGAAAACCTTGGCGAAATCCTGTTCCCCTGTTAGTGTCGATACTTAACTCACTACGGAAGATAATATGGAATGACTCTAATTAACGCAATACTACTTTTCCTGGCTGGTATCGCCGCCGGATTTGTTAATGTCAACGCCGGGGGTGGCTCCTTTCTCACAATACCTCTTCTGATAATACTTGGCGGGCTGCCTGCAACTGCTGCTAACGGGACTAACAGAATAGCTGTTCTTATTCAGAACATTATTGCCGTCAAAAACTTCAGAAGGCATGGTTTCAGGGACATAAGGCAGGGCTTAAAGCTTGGTATCTCTGCTATGGTCGGGGCAGTCATAGGGTCAATAATTGCAGTGGATATACCTGAAAGCACCTT
>JAIOSX010000019.1 GCA_021107345.1 Candidatus Aegiribacteria sp. | reverse complement strand
GATTCATCCGGTGAATGCTTTATGTCACCCAGGCTGATGTTATCTGCTGCTGTGAGATGGTATTTGGCGTAGTCCTGAAAGATTACGCTTATACTCCCGCGATGGTCCTCTACTGCGAAATTTTTAATTGATGTTCCATCGATACTTATGTTGCCTGATGCAGGGTCGTAAAGCCGGCAGAGAAGCTTTACAAAGGTTGTTTTACCTGAACCGTTCTCTCCCACCAGAGCGAGCATCTCTCCGGGGTTAATATTAAGTGAAATATCATCAAGGACCTTTTTGTTACTGGATGAGTAATTGAAGTTCACATGATCAAACACAATTCCCTTGCTGATAGTCGATGGAAACGGCTTCGGTTCGGCGGGATCGATAACAGAGGGCTCGATATCAAGGAAATCGAAGAGATTGGAGAGAAACAGATTCCCCTCGTAAAGCCCTGCCAGGCTTCCGAGAAGACCTTTGAGGTATCCAAGCCCTCTCTGAAAGGCCTGGAAGTACATTACCATGCCGCCTATTGTTATAAGACCTGCGAATGCCTGCTTTGCGATAAAAGCCAGTGAGCCGTAGATCAGAAGGGTTGCCACGGCCTGAGTGGCAAAATCGGCTGTCGCCCTTCTCTTTGCTATACCAAGCAATTCCTTCCGGAGGACGGCTCTCAGGTTCAGGTACATTAATCTGAAATGCTCTCCGAGGCCGAACAGGCGCAGTTCTTTCGCGTGTCCCACAGAAATTAACAACCAGTGCTTGTACCATGCTTTGCGCTCGGTCTCTGTTCTTTTGCGCTGCCACTTCCAGCTGACTTTTGAGAACTTGAGTTTTACAAGTACTCCGGGGAGCGCAGCGGCAACAAGGACAACAGCAACGATCCAGTGGAAAGAGAGAAGCAGCCCGACCATGGCAAGCATTGAAATACTGCTCTGGACGGCCCTGATCAGACCGTTAACAATACTTGTGGGTCTGTAAGGCGCCTCACCCTGTGCCCTGTGCATTGTATCGTAGAACTTTGAATCTTCGTAATATGCAAGATCAACTTCGATTGATTTCTTGTGAAGAATATCCTGCATGTAATCGGTAACCACCCTGGCCTGGGTCTGCTCCACTATACCGGCAATAGATTTCACAAGAGATGACAGCAGTGCAACACCGCCCATTATTCCGATGAGAAGGCCAATGTGACTGAAAGAAGTGGTGTCGCTGCTGTTGATAACTGACTCGATTGAATCGATTAGGAGTTTCATCAGATAGAGGGGAATCAGAGGAAGCAATCCCTGAATAATAGTCAGGATGAGATTGGTGACTGTCAACCCTCGACTGCTCTTCCAGACAAATGATACTGCTCTTCCGAGCATCATTTTTCTAGTATCAGTTTCAGTTTTCATAAGACTAATCTATTAAGCCTATGCGGCAGGAACCACCGGAAGGCTGGTGATATTCCATTTCCTGATGTATCAATTGATCGATATGAAAAGCATAGAACAACCCGATTCGATAACGGAGGCTGCCTGCAGATGGCTCCTGTCCGGAGGTTTACCCGGAACCTATGCAGGACCCGACCCCGGCATGACTCATGATCTTTCGTCACTTCTCTCAAGGGAGACTGGCCGAAAGGACATCAGCCTGTCCGCAGCGGCGTCGTGGTTCCGTCAGGAGCAGATTGTCAGGCCGGTTCTGGAACTTATTTCTGAAGAGGGCATGAAAGTATGGGCTATTAAAGGTTTCGACCTGGCCAGAAGCGTTTATCCGTTTCCGGGCGGTAGACCCATGTGCGATGCTGACCTGTTCATGGACGAGGGAAACCGGCAGAGGATTCTGAGTGTATTTTGCAGGTCCGGGTGGTCAAGAGGGTCTCCCGGAGACGGAATCTTCAATGCTGGCATTGTTTCCGAGATGAAGATGTACAAGCTTGGCGTGATGGTTGAACTGCACACTCATATTTTCTATTTTCCTGCGACATTCCCAGGAAAACTCCCTGCAGATCTGTTCGAGAACAGCAGGTTACTGGAACCGGGGCTGATGGGATTTGCATGGCATAACGCGCTGCTGATGGTTCTTCTTCATATGATGACTAATATCAGGATAAGGCCTGTGTGGTGGGTGGACACCTGCCTGCTCTGCAGTAAGATCTCCGAAGCGGGGACATGGAATAAATTCGCTCAGAATGCCTTTGAGACGAAATTGGGCAACTCACTTGCGCATGTTCTCAGAACTGCTTCCGCTGAACTGGAAGCACCTGTCCCTGAAAGAGTGATGAAAGTGCTTGGCAGTAGTAACAGCGGCAGAGAGGATATAATCGAAAGACTCAAATCCGGACGGAAGGTACCCACTCTGCTCAATCTGAAACATCTGACAGGTTGGAAAAAAGTCTCCTGGCTCTATGCTTTGTTATGGCTTGTCCTTACAGGTCAACACCCACTGAGGCGAAAGTAATCAGTCGCGAACTCATACTTTTATAGTACTGTTTCGGATATTTGTAACAGATTCCCTGAAGAAACTGCTTATTCTCTGTTTGCGATCAAGACCAACAAAAACATTCTAATACTGTACCAGGTGAAAAATGGTAACGACCTCGGTCCGCCGAACCCGGCAGGATCTTTTTATACGTTTTTCTCTGTTGGTATATACTATTGCAATGCAAGGATTTGTATCATTAGACTTGCCATTGACATCCTGGTTGCCTATCTTTTGTTAAAACTCCAACGCCGTTAAGGAGGTATCATGCAAGCTTTTTGGCTGATGATGATCTGTGCGTTCCTGAACACCGAATCTGAACTTATCGCTGTCAGGGTTGAGGAAGGACCTTCCATCGACGGCTGTCTGGATGACCCCGTCTGGGAACAGGCTCATTCTCTGCGATGCACACTGATGCAGTACGGTCCTGATTACGGTAGCCCCATGACGGAAGAGACCGAGATATACATCCTCTACGACGACCGTCATATCTACTTCGGCTTCCGGATGAACGATCCTGATCCATCCAGCATGATGGACGCTCTCACCCCCAGGGATGAATATGTCACAGGGGAATGGATAGCCATCCTTCTGGACACATGGGGCAACGGCAGAGAGGCGACCAGTTTCGAAGTTAGCCTGTCCAATTCCCAGATGGACGCCAAGGTCAGCCCCTACGGCAACTGGGACTACAGCTGGGACGCGGTCTGGGAAAGCGGCACCAATTCCGATCTGCAGGGGTGGTCGGCCGAGTTCGCAATACCGTTCAGCTGCCTCCGATTCGACCAGTCCAACGAGACACAGGTCTGGACTGTGAACTTCCAGCGCATCCTTGGTAAGACCCGTGAGAATGGCTGGTACATACTCTCAGAAGCCCAGCAAATGGCTCAGCTGGAAACGTTTGCCCCCATTAACGGAATAGAGGGGATACATGGTTCGCTGGGAGCTGAAATTAGACCTTACAGCTCCTCCAGGTTTTTCCATACCGCCGACCTGGATGAATGGGAAACCAATCTGAATGCCGGTCTGGACGTGAAGCTTGGCATCACCAGCGGAGTAGCAGCCGATCTGACTGTTTACCCCGATTTCGGGCAGGTGGAGGCTGATGCAGCTGAGATGAACCTTTCCCACTTCGAACTATTTCTTGACGAGCGCAGACCATTCTTCCTGGAGTCACAAAACACATTCGAGATGCCGTTCAACATGTTCTACTCACGGAGGATAGGAGCGGTATCCCCCAACGGGGAGGTCATCCCCATTATCGGAGGCGCTAAACTCTCCGGCTCATTGGGAGGTGGAATCCACTTTGGTTTCCTTGATGCTGTAACATCAAGGATCAGTGAGGACTCCATATCTCTGGTTCCGGCTGCAAACTACGG
>JAIOSX010000365.1 GCA_021107345.1 Candidatus Aegiribacteria sp. | reverse complement strand
CTCCTCTATGGATTCCCCGCCAAGAACACGGTAGTCCGTTTCTCTGATGTGGGCGAAGGACTCGGACCCGAAAAGGTCTTCATCTGTCTTTCCGATCAGCTCCGAGGTGGGGAGTTCGAAAAGTTGCTTCATAGCAGGGTTGACCTGTGTGTATCTCAGATAACGGTTCTTGATAAAAATGGAATCCATGGCAGTATTAAAGAGTACTCTGTACCTATCCTCGCTTTCCCTGAGGACATTCTCCGCCAGCTTCTTCCTGGTGATATCCATACCGGACGCGATGATCCTTCGAGGAGCCCCGCTGGCATCAGGCAGTATAGCTGCATTAACAAGTGTGTCGATTGTGCTGCCGTCTGACAGCTGGAATTGCAGCTCTCCCTGCCAACGGCCGGTCTCCAACAGTTCCAGCATAGGGCCCGCGATACTATCAGGATTATTGAGCATCGAAATGATGGATTTCCCTTTCGCAGCCCCGATATCTTCGAGATCGAACTTCCTCAGGAACTCCCCGTTAACCCATTCTATGTTTAAATCAAGATCGCAGAAGACGACTGCATGCATGGATGTATCTATAGCTCTGTACATGAATTCCTGATCCATATCGCCAGAGCCCACCAGAATGCACCTCCCGGAAGAAAGAGTTAACATGCTGACAATTATATTACACTTCGGAAGATGAATTGCAACCGTCAATCAGCTCAATCGGGACCACTATTTGTTCCGCTGGAAGCTATCTCACGGAAACAGAAAATCCCTCTCGATCGTACGATCAGGAGGGATTTCCCGAGCTGTAAAACTATTAATTCAGGTGCTTTATTGCCGCCCAGGTTGTAGACTGTAGTTCCATAGGGAATGAAAGAGTAAGGTATGGTCGAACCGTCGGTTCATTGGCGTTCACGGAGTACAATCTGTGCTCCGCCTGATTGCTGTTAATTGACTCGAAGACCAGACCGTAGTTTTCAACGGACTGGGAGAGCCAGGCGCTTACAAGATCAGATATATCGAGCTGATACCATGCAAGCTCATTAACAGTGAAAGTACCCCAGTTGGTGGTTCCGTGGTCGAGATGTACTCCGGACCATGTCTCATCCCATTCTTCAGTGGCGGCATATGTGTGGAATGATGTAGGTAGACCGCAACCGCTCCTGTAGAATACATCGATATTCAGGATAGCGGATTCCAGTGTCCATCCCGTGTAAGGGGAAAGATCAAAGAGCATTGAACCTCTGGTGTCCGGATGTCCGTGGGCCGGTCTGTAACAGATCTCAATATAAGCTGTTGTTGTGGCGGCTCCTGTTGGGGTTGTTGTCATGTCCGCTGAGGGGTAAATATCAACAGCGAAGGCAGTTCCCGCACACAGAATAACGCACGCTGTCAGGAGAGGCAAAACAGTTCTCATAGAACAGTCCTTTCGTTAGTAACATACCAAAATAGTAGGTATTTAATAGAAAAAAATTATAACCGTTTTCAACACATTTTTTGAGATTACTCCAATGACTCTGGTCATAACTATGATTATCAGGAAGAAGTGATAATACCAAGGTAATCTATACACTGTCAATACAACAGAGAGACAGAATGTCCGACAAAGGGTTGACCGCAAAAAACTGATCAATAGATTTGTGAAAGTTCGAACTATCACAATTAAGACGGAGAGAATAATGCCAGGGAAGAAAGTGTCCGAAAATACTATCAGAAGGCTCAGCCACTACTCCAGGTGCTTAAGAAGAGCAAGAGCCGAAGGAACAGCTGTAGTGACTTCAAAATACCTGTCGGGAAAATGCGATATTTCATCTGCAGCCGTAAGAAAAGATCTGGCGGTTTTCGGAGAATTCGGAAAGCAGGGTTACGGGTATGAGGTTTCAGATCTTCTTAAGAATATTGAACGAATACTCGGCACCTGTGAACCTCCACCGGTGATTGTGATTGGAGCCGGGAACATTGGTAGTGCTCTCCTGGAATCGGGACTGGAAGGAACCGGTAGATACACTTATTCCGCCATCTTTGACAACGACCAGAAGGTTATAGGTAAAACGATTTCTGGAATCACCATTCATCCAGTTAATAAGCTCAGTGAGGTTGTCGGTGAACATGCTAACTTTATCGCCATATTAGCTGTCCCTCCCGGCGACGGACAGGATGCCGTCAACAACCTTATAAGCAGGGGATGCAGGGCCATACTCAGCTTCACACCGGGACCATTCGATATTCCCGACGGAGTTGTTCTGCGATACGTTGAAGTTTTCACCGAGCTGGATATTCTTACACATTCAATGAAATGCAGAGACCGGTCATGAGGAGGTATCCGCCAATATTGATCTGTTCTTCTAAGCCCTGGTCATTGGTATGCCCAGGCGCTTCGCGAAGAGGAAGATCAGATTTCTGAAACCGTCCCGCCAGAGATTGAGTTTTGCCTTGCCCATCCTCTCTGAATAACTGAAGGGAATGTTCACCTCCCTGCATTTTATATCACTCAGGGACCAAACCTCTATCTTAAGCTCTTCCGAGAAGGCCATTCCACCGCTGGTGAGCTTGATCCGATCGAGGATATCCCTGTGGAATACCCACATTCCGGACTGGCTGTCTCTGATATAGTGCCAGAAGAGGAGCATGTTGAAAGCTGACAACACAAAATTCCCCGTGAAGCGCATTACATTGTTCAGATTACCGGCGTGGTCGTCCGGCTTACGACGGCAGCTTATGAAATCCAGCTGTTCCTCAAGAAGTATCTCTACCAGTGAAGATATGCGATCCACGGGATAGGTTCCATCCGCATCAGCGGTGACTATCAGATCCGATTCGACTGCCCTGAATCCGGCCTGGTAGGCATGTCCGTATCCCTTCAAGGGTTGATTGACGACCCTGCATCCGAAATCCGCAGCAATCCTGGAGGTGCCGTCAGTTGAGCAGTTGTCGACTACAATTACCTGATCGACCTCCCCGGGAACCTGCCTGAGTACGTGGGGAAGACCAGTCTCTTCATTGTGGGCAGGAACGACAAGAGTGATGGATTTTCCTCGTATCATAAATGAGTTCCTGTTCCGGATTTTACACGCGGCCATGTATTGCCCGCATGAAGGTAATTTTTGAATCGACGAAGATGGTGCCTGAATGTTACGGGGTTCAATATCTGTTTTAAAAGACGTAACATGGGGCCGGATCTAAGATAGAAGCGGAGAAAGGCCTTTCTCTGAAGCCGGCCCAGGGTTTTCCTCGATACTCCATCAGGCGGAGCGGGACACCTCGTGTTGTGAAAAACGTCCCATATCCCTTCAGAGTCCGGATGATCACTGAACCAGCGATCTCCCGCCTCCGACCCGGGTATTGGCAGGAAAGACGCGAAGTGCGCCCACGCAAGGCCGCTGGACAATGAGAAATTGATTGTCTTATTCATATCGTCAACCGTTTCACCGGGCAGGCCCAGAATAAAATATCCTGCAGTACTCAACCCGACCCGGTTAATCAACGCTATCTTTGTCCTGATTTCGCTGGTGGAAAGGTTCTTTCTTACTGATCGGAGAATCCTGTCGCTTCCAGATTCGATTCCGCAGTGGATGACGTACCACCCGGCCCTTTTCATGAGTTCCAGAAGATGGTCGTTCAGCGAGTCGAGCCTTACGCCATTGGGAGTCGAGTAAAAAACCGGGTACTGACGCCGTATCGCCTCCAGGCAGAACTGAGTGGCATAGTCATCATCAAACGTGAAGTTGTCATCCTCAATGTGGATCTCCTTCGCACCGAAGCTGTTCACTAGAAGTTCAATTGCTTCCCCGACCACCGAGAGCGGCCTGTGTCTGATATTCCTTCCGGTTATGCGGTACCCGGCGCAGAAGGTACAATGGTATGGACAACCTCTGGTTGTGATGATGGGAGCGAAGGGCATCCTTCTATACAGCACTCCGTTAGGAAGACCGGTATAGTTTGCAGGTGGAGCCAGGTGCCAGGCGGGGATGGGGAGTACCGATAGATCTTTAACATGTCGAGGAGAAGTATCCCATGGATCAATTCGACTTATTACACCGGGTATTCTTGAAGAAGGATCTGCAAGAAACTCGACGATGGATTCCTCGGCTTCTCCCAGGAATATAGTATTTATCTGCGGTAGATCATCCAGGGTTTTCACCCCTCTGCAGGATGCGTGGGGTCCTCCGAGCAACAGGGGAGTATCTCCCAGAGCTTCTTTCAGAAGAGGAAGTTCACGTGTTAAAACCGCAACGTCACTGGAAAAGGCAGACACCAGGAGCATGTCCGGAGAATAACTGTGTATCCGGCTGGCCAGAGCCTTCCCCCGGAGTCCGGAAAGGGCCGAATCGATCAGCCTCACTTCATGCCCGAGATCTTCAAGAACAGCTCCTATGCTTAGAAGACCGACAGGAGGAACGGTATTCGTGGATGCGGGTCTGGGCGGATAGAGCAGTAGAAATCTCATCTTATCACGGGTTCGATTTCAAGGGACAACACCGTCAGGCCCTGCTCTCGCCATACGAACGCTGTATCGCCGGTTAGCCTGTATCCATGCGGAATGAAGCGGGGTACCATTTCAGGAATGGATGCAAAGGTGGAAATAACCAGTTGTCCCGGGAGCTCCGTGTTGAATGTGACAGGCTCGTTAACGTATCCCAGGGCCGGTTCCGACAGCATCCTCGGATCCGAAGTATAAGGGTTATCTGAGACAGATATCGCTTCTCTGTATTTCACCGCCTCAACAAGGCCCATTGGAGAGGTGTCCGGCTGCCATATGTATTTCACGGTTCGCGCGGAATATAGAGTCAGCACACAGAACAATAGCCATACAGGCACAGCGGTACGCCTCCCTGCCCTAGAGATTCCTGCTGCAAGAAGAGCGATAAATGGTACATATGCGCCGAAGATATACCTGAAAAGATTCAATGCGGGATCAGGTGACTTTGCCACAATCAACACATGAAAAGCAACAAGCATTCCCATAAAGGACAAGCCTGCGACAGTTACAGCTGATGGCAGCTTTCTGCGCTTGAGCAGAGACCATCCGTAAAGAATCACGACAGCAGCGAGATATGAATTCCTTGTCGGTGGATAGAGAATGCCGGGCAGAAGAAGCACCAGTATGGACTCCAATCCCATTTTGTGATGCTTCTCTGAGAAAATAAGTGCCAGGCAGGCTGAGACGGGAACCCATCTGAAGTCTTCCGCAAGGAGGTGTCCTGCAAAGAATCTTAATCTGTTGACC
The DNA here is from genome assembly GCA_021107345.1 of Candidatus Aegiribacteria sp. Next base: position 6,568 of record JAIOSX010000365.1, on the reverse strand, counting down.
AACCAGCCTTTCTCCAGCATTGGAGACGCTTCGCCCAGGTAGGTAGCGAAGAAGAAATAGCCGTTCACTCTGAGGTTCAGTAGCCCTGTGACGATAATCACCAGCAGCGGAGAGGAGTAGAGCAGGACGCTCTTCAATCGCAGTTTCCTGTACTCAATCAGATCTGCCAGGATATAACTTGCTCCCAGGAATAACCCCTGTTCCCGAAAGACCGTTGCAGCAACGCACAGCAGTGCTGCTTTGAATCTGTCCCCCCGCGAGAAGAAATACAGAGACCATGCAACGGCAGCAAGATGGGCGCTATCGGGTAATGGCCTGAAGGCCTGTGCAAGAAAGAGGGGGCTGGCTAAAAGACCCAGTGCCGCCAAAGGACCCGTTATCCTGTCCCGAGAGATGTTCTCTGCGAATTTCCATGTACCGGCCAGAGCAAAACCCGCAGCAATCGTTGGAAGCAATTTCGCGGTAAGAAGAGTGTTACCTGACAATTTCATGAGAACAGCCCAGAGCCAGAAGAAAAAGGCTGGATGTCCCATCGCCTGTTCACCCCTGCCCTCTCCAGCCGGAACAGGTTGTAGACCGTTGCAGGCCATCCAGTGTGCTGAAGAATAGCCATAGCCGATGGCATCTCCGAACACGGGAACATGACCGAACCATATGGCAAGCAGGGATACAGAGAACAAAAGGCATATTGCTACTACGATTATCGTATCAAGACGGCGAACAGACCCGAGTATCCTGCTGGACCGTACCTGCAACTTCATGCTGTATCTGCTCTCCATGAAAGGGATAGAGGAAACCGCCAGGAAACTGAATCATGCACCTGCATAAAATCTACTTTTAAAATTGAATATTATCTTGTCTTTTTCAATTCAACTTCGAAACACTTCGTTCAAATGTAAAACTGAGAATACTACAGTTAACAGGCCTCAGTCAATTCTATGAACATATACCGTACACTTTCTCACAACGTCTCGCACAAAGAAGGTAACTCCTGAATTCACAGGCTGGGCAGGGGACGTTCAGTAGAACTCCCGGAGGTGACACGGACCTTAAAAGGGAATATTCTATATTAAGTATGGTATCAACTGAAACAAGATCAGATTGGGGAAAGCAATGAAAGTTATAACGAATCTGTCAGCAATGATGGTCATCCTTCTTACAACAGCATCAAGTTGCTCGGCCGAAGAAAACCTGTCCTTACCGGAAGTTCAATCGATAACGGATACACAGGCGGTTCAGGCACTGGTTCTGGGCAATAATGAGTTCGCGCTGGATCTGTACAAAGAAATATGCGATGTGCAGGAATCGGACAATATCTTTTTTTCTCCTTACAGTATCTCCTCAGCGCTTGGAATGACCTACGCAGGTGCCAGGGGGCAGACAGCTGTTGAAATGGCAGAAGTGCTGTGCTTTACACTTCCTGTTGAAGCGACCAACAGGGCTTTTCATTCGTTGACTGAAACTCTCAGTGCAGGTGATCTTTCCGGAGCTGAGTTCGGATATCCCTTCACTCTTTCAATATCAAACGGTCTCTGGGTTCAGGATGGTTTCAACCTGCTGGATGAGTACGTTACGGAAGTAACCAGATATTACAGCGCCGCAGTAAGAAACCTTGATTTCGCAAATGATTCCGAGGGCTCGCGGGAAACCATCAACGAATGGGTTTCCGAAAGCACCCTCGATAAAATACAGAATCTTATCCCCCCAGGTATACTGAGCAGTGATACCAGGGTTGTATTAACGAACGCGGTTTACTTTAAGGCCTCCTGGAGAAATCCATTCGATGAACGTTCAACAGAGGATGCGCCTTTCGTTCTGGCAGATGGTTCCATAATCGATGTTCCGATGATGAATCAGACCGATTTTTTCAGATATGTTGCCACTGAAGGGTGCAAAGCTGTTGAGCTTGATTATGCCGAAGGTAACGCGAGCATGCTCATAGTCCTTCCCGACGAAGACATGGAGGAATTTCAGCAGGAGTTCAATGCTGACATGCTTGAGACGATAAGAAGAAGGCTTGGCCCATGCCGCGTATCAATATCCATGCCGGGATTCGAATTCACTCGAAGCATACAATTGAGTCAGATGCTAAAAACGCTTGGAATGGAATCCGCCTTCGGAGGTGCTGCAGATTTCAGCGGATTTACCGGAAACCGAGACCTTTTCATCTCGGAGGTTCTGCACAAGGCCTTCGTGAAGGTTGACGAGACCGGCACGGAAGCCGCTGCAGCCACTGCAGTTGTCATGGGAATTACCGCAATGCCGCCGGAGCCTGTTCGGATGAACATCGACCGGCCGTTCATGTTCTTCATACTGGACAGGGAATCCGGTTCAATAGTGTTTATGGGAAGGGTCATGGATCCCTCAACTTAGCATAGAGTAGCATAGAGGGTCGGGTCTTGAAACTTAACATTCTTAGTAAAAGGGGTCAGCCTTTTAAGACATGACCCCTAACCGGACCTCTGATTTAGTGGCTGAGCATGTACCCCACTATCTCCCTTGCTGCAGTAAGCTGCTCGGCGGAGAGCATCTCATGGATTTCATTCATGACATCTGAAATGAGATCGTGTACATCGCTTTCGTACCAGTTTCTGTCTTCCCATAAGAAATAGATATCAACCGGCATATAGAAATCCTCCACGAACTCTTCAAAAAAGGAAATCCGAATACTCTCTATTTCATGATAATCCCGAAGTTCATTGATCTCGAATTCCACCCACAGGGTAAGGGCATCAAGATACATCATCTGAATCCGTGATAAATCAAGCTGTTTCAGCATCCAGGAAAAACCCCTTATGTCCGGAATCTCGTTCTCCCACTGGTAGATTCTCCTGATCCAGTCCTGGTAGCGGCCGCTAGAGGGATGAACGGCAGTTGACTGAAATGCGGGATCGGTAGAATCGTAACCGCTGTAATTGTTCATGTAGTCGTTGAAGTCTGAGAAGGACATACCATTGGAATCTATGAATTCCTCAAGAATATCACCCTGAGCTGAATTGTATTCATCTTCAGACCCGGATTCCCCGGCCCAACTTTCCCAGTCGGGCATGGAGTTATCCCATCCTTCCGATTCGTTATCCCATTTCTGCCCGTGAGAAGGAATAACAGCAACCAGCAGAAGCAGAACACTCATATATTTCAAATCGGATCTCCTTTCCCCAGCACTTTAATGTGCTATGAGTTATACCTCGAAACTGTACTCCGGTTCCACAGAAGTTGCTATGAAAGGACTGTGAATGAGATCAGGTTTATTCAGACATCCTCAAGGAGCAGAACCACAGGAGTGTGATCCGACGGCCTTTCCCATTTTCTGGGTTCCACCTGGATCTCACATGAAACAGCTTTTTCCGCAGCAGTGGCGTTAAGAAGTATCAGATCAAGCCTCATTCCCATGTTTCTTCTGAAGGATGCAGCCCGGTAATCCCACCAGCTGAAAGCTTTTCCGACGGGATTGAACTTTCTGTAAATATCCACCATTCCAGTTGAGATGATATCTCTGAATTTGCTTCTTTCCTCGGAATGAAAACAGATCCTTCCTTCAAGAGATTCGGGATCGTACACATCATCAGCTTCCGGAGCAACATTGAAATCTCCCATTACAACGAGGGATCCTCTGACGGTAAGTTTCTCGATGTATCCTTTCAACTCGTCAAGGAACCTCAACTTGTCCCTGAACCGCTCAAGCGTGATATCTCCTCCGTTTGGTACGTAGACATTCACAATGGTAAGGCCTGGAAATCTGACAGTGATGACTCTCTTCTGCTGGTTGAGAGAACCGCCCGGAATATCCCGGATAACTTCTGCAGGTTCTTCCCTGGAAAGAACAGCAACTCCGTTCCATGTCTTCTGCCCGTTTACCGAAACGCTGTAACCATTCTCAATGAAGGGTTCGCACGGGAAAAGCTCGTTCTCAACCTTTATCTCCTGAATGCACAGAACATCCGGAGATTCCTCTTTGAGCCAGCGTAAAACGGATCCCTGCCTTGCCCTTATGGAGTTTACATTCCATGTTGCCAGCTTCAACATCATCCCTTCGGGACCGGACGCCACTTGCGACACTTACAAAGCAATCCTGCTCTTATAGAAACCACAATAGAAGCATTTATCAAGGTTGTCAACTAATCGAAAAACGAATATCAATACAATACTGTAATGTAGAAACGAAAATTGCATGAACAACGGACCCGGCCTGTCCGGTCATTATTCCGGGAGGATAAAATGACAATATCTTTGCTGATAGCCTTTTGTATCACTACCGGCTACACCGTTCCGGCAGAACCGCCGGAAGTTCTGGAGATAAGAGAACACTATGGCGAGATTAGAGAGCAGATGGATGATGAACACGGCTTTTATAGAACAGTTATCGACATCAATCCCACGGATGTACCCTTTCCAGCGGTAGGCCATTACAGGGAGCAGATTACATTCTACTGGACACTGGACGAAGAGTACGGCACATACAAATTGCTTTTTGTGACCATTTCAGGAGAACACGCTGCCAATACGGATTATACGGAAATTCTCTACGATTACGATGGGGAAGCGGTCTTTACGTTGTTTTCATTTATCAATCCCAATGGGATTCTGGAGGAAACAAGAAGGTGGTTCTCCGGCGGAGAGGAAATCCATGCAACCTGCCGCATCGTTTCCGAGGATGCTACCGAGTACCTCTCTCCTTCGGAAAGGGAAAGCAATTTCATGAGAGATCCTGAAACTTTAATGGAAACTTTCAGGATGATATGACAACGTTTCTTCAATAAAAAAAGAGGGGCAATCCCGGAAGGGACTGCCCCGTAGAAGTATTCAGAGAATCAGAAACTTGACTTGATCTCTCCCCAGGTAGACTGCTGCAAAGCGACAGGAGCACCCATGAATTCAAGGATATTCTCCCAGATGGCAACGCATTCATTGGAGTAAGCCGGAGTATAGCCGCTGATTATGCTTACACCATCGCTCGCAATACATATTCCTGCCATTCCCGGAGTTGCGGTAGCTGTCCAGCCGGTAACAGGAACCGCGCTGGAATGGGTCAGATTGTTGCTGTCAATACCAAGACCCACATCTACCTGGCCCCAATCGGAAATTCCATCACAGATCATATGCATTGGTTCCCATGCGTAGTGGGGCAGGATGCTTCCATTCGTTGTTACCCCCGAAACTCCCATGGCTATCATGAGATCCTGAACCCCGGTTGCTCCACTAATCAATTTCCAGTCTGAAAGAAAGATTCGCGTATCACTCATATTGTAGATATTAAGCAGTGCAGCCCAGTCGCAGTTATCCGAACTGGCATTCCAGTTCTCAAGTATGATGACATCATAAGTATTTGTTGCAAGTGCGTTGTTGAATGTTGTCCAGTCAGCACCCTCTACAGAATGCACAGTACTTCCGGGCCAGACATTGGTGATCGCGTCAAATACAGCGGTACCATATCCCCCGTGTATATCATAATGTACGAGAACAAGGCCCGGGTCAGCCAAACAAATCCCTGTGACTGAAACAAGAAGCAAAAAGCCGATGAGTTTCATAGACACCTCCCTGGTGAAATAAATAAGTACTTATGTTAACAATAAGAACTACTCGAAGGATGTCAACAAAGCTTACATTCAGCAAGTGAAAATACTGATTGATTTCATGTCCTGCATGGATTACTGGTAGCATTCTGTCATTCTTGACATATTTGAATTGAGATTTTGTACACAAATGCAATCTAGAATTGCCCTGGAGCAGGGGAAGTAACCAGAGAGGACATAACATGAGATCAATATTTATCGCTTTATTGATTGTGACAGGTGCTGCCGTTGCCTGTACTACAATCATAGTCACACCGGGAGCTTCGGTTGATGGATCCATGTATGTAACTCATTCGGATGACAACGAGCTGATGGATCAGCGCCTTGTTTACATTCCGGCAATGAACCACAGCCCAGGAGAAAAGCGGAGCGTTTACTGTTCCGCGTGTGCTCTTGGGGAATTCGATGAATACAACAGTTTCTTCTATCCGCGTCTGGTTACAGCAGAGAGAGGTCCCGGGTACAACACCCCTGAATACCAGTATTCCATACCCCTGGGCGCAATTCCACAGGTTGAACATACCTTTGCCTATTTTGACGGCAGTTACGGCATAATAAATGAGCATCAGCTGATGATAGGAGAGTGTACCTGCGGTACCAGGATTCAGCTTGGACCGGATGAGAACAGAAGGATCTTCTACTCCTCTGAACTGTCAAGAGTAGCACTTGAACGATGCACAACCTCCGTTGATGCAGTCCGTCTCATGGGAAGCCTGATTGATGAATACGGCTACTACGGTACCGGTGAAACCCTTCTTATAGGTGACCCCCGGGAGGCATGGGTAATGGAAATGTGTTGTGGTACGATGGACAGCACAGCCGGCCTCTGGGTGGCCAGGAAAGTTCCAGACGGGCACCTGTTCGTAGCTGCCAACGAATTCCGGATCAGGGAAATTGACCCCGACGATTCCGATATCATCTATAGCGACAACCTGTTCGCAACCTGTGAGGCAAGGGGCTGGTGGAGCCCGGAAGAAGGCAGCCTTGACTGGCTG